>JAIBAJ010000126.1 GCA_019695265.1 Bacteroidia bacterium
GCTGCCCGAAAAATCTTCATCCCCGCTATCAGCTATAGTTTGCAGATTCCATCAAAACCCAAATAGTGAGCTTTTCCAACCTTCCATAACTAAACGTATAGTATCATTTCAACCTGCAAAGCTATTTGCTTCTATCGGGTTTAGCTTAATATCTTCATCTCTTTTTACCATCTTCATCCTCGCCCCTACCAAGCTTTCTCTTGTATTTTTTAAATCCAAAGTCTGCTTCCACATCAATTAAGAAACAGACCAACACGAAAGTAATCCTATAGAAACAAATCACAATTGCAAGGCATTACCAAACTAGTATAGAAAGGAAAGTTGAAAAGAAAGCAGAAAGTAAAAAACTCCTCAATTCAATGGACTACCTCAACAAGGTAACATGTCCTAAATACGTTTTTTGCCTGTAATCTTGAAAACTCTTTATTGTTAATACATAAGCATAAACACCTTCTTCACATTCAACACCATCTTTGGTTCCATCCCAACTGTTCTCCATACTTTTAGAACGAAAAACCATTTCGCCCCACCTATTAAATACCTTCAATTCATAAGAAGCCGGGTCGTACCCTTCGCCTTTCGCATTGAACATATCGTTTACATGATTTCCATTTGGAGAAAAAGTATTAGGCACATATAAATTATAAACCGGGGTAATTCTCACTGAACTTAAGGCAACGTCAGTACATCCAAAAGCGGATGTAACAGTTTGTTGAACAGAAAACAATCCGGTATCGGAATAGGTATAAGTTGGATTTTGTTCATTAGAGGTATTTCCATCAAAAAAGTCATATTCCCATTGAGCACCATAGGTGGACTGGTCGATAAAAGTAATGCTTGGATTTAAAATATCTGTTTGCATGGGTGAACCTACAAAAAAGGCAGTAGGTTTAGGGTGAACCACAATAAAATCAGGGAAACTTGCCGAATTGGTACAATTGTCAGTTGAAGTTACGGTAAGAGTTATAGTAAAACTTCCGGGGTTTTCAAAAACATGGGTCGCATTGCTATCAGGAGAGGTAGAATAGGTATTGGTATTGGAACTTGGATCGCCAAAATCCCAGGCCCAAACAAATCCATCAACATTGGTAGTATAAGCCTGAAAATCGCCTCTAAAATCTTCGCATCCATCTGCTATAGGAGTGGTTAAATTGATAATCGGTAATGGATTCACTACAATTTCAACACTGTCCTTATCAGGTTGGCTCCCGCATCCATCGATTACTTCCACCACAAAATAAGTATCCTGCATCGGACTTACGGAATAAGGTGATGTTACGGCTCCTGTACCTACCAGGTTAAATGCATAATTACCATCGCCACCGGTTGAAGAAAAAACCAAGGATGTGGTTTCACCTTCACAAATCGGGTTTCCACCTCCTACAGTTAAAGTTAAATCCAATGGTGGGGCAACCGTGATTGTAACTGTTTGGGGTCCTGAACTGCAATTGTTTAAGTCCGTGGCAGTAACAGAATACGTTGTTGTATTCGCAGGCGACACAGTAGGATTTCCTACAACATTGGAACTTATACTGCCATCATTCGGAACTGATGTCCAAAAATAGGTATAAGTATTTCCTGTTCCTCCTGAACCCGTTGCTAACAAACTTGAAACTGCACCCTGACAAACAGAGAGGTCATTCGATACTGTAACTGTTACAGCCGGTGGTTCTACTACCGTAAAACTTTGACTAAAAGAACATACCCCAGACCCATCTGTTACAGTAACAGTATAGGATCCTGCACACAATCCTATCGGATCTTCGGTATTTCCAACTCCATTATTCCAGGAATAAGAATAGCCACCTGTGCCACCGGATGCAGTAATATTAATCAAGCCATCGCAAATTCCGGCACAACTGGCATCGGTAATATTTCCAGTAACATTGATTCCCTGAGCTGGCTCAGTAATACTAACCGGCAAGGTGAAGGTACAACCGTTGGCGTCGCTTAGCAATACACTATAATTTCCGGCACATAACGCATTGGGATCTTCAACAACTAAATTTCCGGGTGTCCATAAATATTGGTAAGTGCCGGTTCCACCTGTTGGACTCAAATTGACAGAACCATCACAATATCCGAAACAGGTAGCATTGACGTGGGTTTCTGAGGCACCAACCGCAGAATTGGGCTCGCCAATAACAACTGAAATGCTGTTTGTACAAGAATTTGCATCGGTTGTGGTTAAGGTATAAGTTCCAGCCGGAATACCTGTAATATCCTCCGTATTTTGTCCGGACGACCATGCAAAATTAAAAGGAGATAAACCACCATTAATAGTAACATCAATGGATCCGGTTGATTGTCCAAAACATAACACATCCTGATGGGTTTCAGTTGACGAAATATCGAGCACACTGATAGTCATCGTAGTATTTGAAGCGCATAAACCGGCATTGGGAGTAAAAGTGTATGTAGTTGTAGTAGTATTATCAATGGCAGGCGACCAGGTGCCATTAACACCTTCAACCGAAGTAGTTGGCAAAGCAGGTATGGCAGAATTAGTGCAATAAGGTCCTAACTGTGCAAAAGTTGGTGTAGTTATCGGATTGATTGTAATATTCAAGGTTGAAGTTACTGCACACTGGCCGGCACTTGGAGTAAAAGTATAAGTAGTAGTAGAGGTATTATCCAATGCCGGCGACCAAGTGCCGTTAATACCTTCATTGGACGTGGTTGTTAAAGCCGGAATAGTGGCTCCGCTACAATACGGACCTACGCTTGCAAAACTTGGCGTTATTGGCGTAGTAGTATTAATGGTCATAGTGGTTGAAGCTGCACATTGCCCCGGACCTGGTGTAAATGTATAGGTTTGGTTGCCAAGCGTTGCTGTTGAAATGGTTGCAGGGTTCCAGGTACCGGTTACACCTTCATTGGATGCTGATGGCAAGGCAGCAGGTGTTGCGTTTTGACAATAAGGACCTAACTGCGTAAATGTAATTGCCTGGGTATTTGTTATTGTAACAATGGCCGTATTTTGACATCCGGTATTGTCGGTAAAAGTGATGGTGGCTGTTCCAGGGGCAACACCAGTAATAACACCTGAACTATTTGCAGTAGCTATCGCTGTATTGGATGAAGTCCAAGGATTGGCGGCAGCCGGAGTGGAAGTACTGGACAAGGTGGTGGTTTGCCCCACGCAAGTAGTTAATGTTCCGGTAATAGTTGGTTGAGGAGACGAACCAATTACCAGGTTTGAAAGAGTTGCAGAAGGACAAAGTCCATCCGAAATGGTCACAGAATAAGTTCCTGCACATTGGTTTGATATGGCAGCTCCGGTAGCTCCACCCGGGCTCCAGGCATAGGTATAGGTACCATCGCCACCGGTAATATTCGAAAGTTGAATTCCTCCATTGCAGTTATTACATGTTTCATTGGCAATAACCGTATTGGCAGCTATCGGGCCATATAAACTCACATATTGGGTTAGGGTGGAATTGCAGGCACCGCTAATCGTACCGGTTATTGCATAAGTGCCAGGTGTAGTATAGGTTTGAGCAGGTGGTGCAGCCCCCGTATAGGTAGCGCCATTTCCAAAAGTCCAGGTTGGTGAACCGGTAGAGGTATTGTTGATGGTGAAGGTTGCCGAAGCTCCACAAACAGGTGTATTAGGCGAAACAGTGAAATTTACATTGGGTGAAATGGCTGCAGTACCATTTCCCCAGTTAAAAGTAAATCCGGCTCCATCCCCACTCCAATTATTGATTAGAATGGCATACGATTGTCCGGCTGTAACATTTACAGAAGAATTAAATTCTCCACCTCCTCCGGCATTGATACCGAAACTGGCACCTGTTTCAAAAGCAAAGTTATAATTACAGCTAACTTCGGAACCTGGACAACCATTGGTAATATTGTACATAGCCCAGTCATACTCGGTAGATCCGGAGGAAGGGGTTGCAGTCCAACGAATAGAACCTGATGTTACTGCTGTGAATGAAATCCAAGCATCTTGACTAGGAAAATCAAAGAAGCAGGAAGGCAAATTCGCCGATCCGGAAAAACTTGCCATATTTGAAATGGTTACCGGACTGGCTGCAGAACAAATTGGCTGTGGAGCAGAACAAGCATCTCCTGTACCGGCACTGGTTGGTGCCGAAGATGTGATACAAAGTTGGAAGGTTCCATCTGTTCCGGTGGTAGAACCAACCCCAATTATGACATTGGTACCAATTGGATAGGTTCGGATAATATTTACGGCTGCTGAACCGGCACTGTTGTTACAGAAATCGATATTGGCATCGGCACAACCGGTAACATCTACCACCACCGAGGCATCCTGCATGGTGGATGGCGTAACGGTAATAGTGTTTTGGGTACCTGTAACTACATATTGAAACCACACATAGTTTGCAGAAGCATTGGTATTGCAGCCATTGGTAGTATTATCAGGGGTTCCGCCAACGCTGGTATAGGATGCACAAACATTTCCTGAACCCGGAATGGTAATTGGCGTGGCAGTTGCACATCCATCGGATTGTCCTTTACCTACCTGAGCATAAAGGAGAATTATTCCAAGCAGAATAACAAACCTTGGCAAGGCGATGGTCTTAATTTTGAACATATTTAAAAAGCTCCAAAGGTTTAAAATCGGGAGAATTAAGTTCAGACTGAGGAAGGATTAAAATTCGAACATTTTCTGTATAAGGCAAATAAAAAAGTTCAGACAATTGTCTCTTTTCTAGAATCTGTTCAATAATGGCAACATCAATTTGAGGTCTAACTCTCGAATTAACGATTTGAAATTGGAAGGTACCTTGGGCAGCATTCCATTTGTCTCTTACTATTTTTTTTTGTTCTTCACTCCAATTTTGGCTACTAACAGGAGGATTTAACTGGGCAAATCCTGATTTAACTTCGACAAAAATTCCGACAAAAATTAAAAGGAATGTCTTGAAAATGAAAAATTTAGGTAGCTTCTTTTCCATGCTTAAAAATAGAAAAAAAACATACATCAAAAAATTTTCTTATTCTTCATCTTTGCATAGTATTAAGTTAATAATTCATTCAATGGATAACAGGTTGGGGTTCGGTCCGGGTAGGGATAGAGGCAAGTAGCCCACAGGAGCACGCGGCGTTAGCCAAGGGCGACGAGGACTACAGCCGATAGCCCGACCATGAGCACATGCAAAAACCTAGGGAACCCAATCTATTTGGTTGCGAATGGGACCCGCCAAATAAAAAGAATATCAATTAAACTTTGGATTTTACTTTACGTGCAGAACCTTTAGCAGGTATTTTGGCATCTATTGCCATAGCATTTTGAACCAATTCAGTAATTAAATCCTTTTCAAGAGGCAAATTCCAAGCAAAATGAATGGCTGATTTGGTGCGATCAAATTTCTTCAACTCTTCTTCAAAGCCTGAATAAAACATAGGTTTCATGTAGATAGAAAAGTGATTTTTACATCCTGCGAACCAAATTAAGATTTGATTTTTTCGATAAGAAGGCATCTGATAACTGATAGCCTCCTGAGCTTGTGGAATAATTTCCAACAGGAATTGCCTTAGTTCTTGAAGTTTCAAGTGTTCTAGGCCGGTAAACTCGTCCAAATACTGATCAACCGATTCAAAATTTCTTGCCATTAGCGAACCAAGGTAAAATGTCCGGAATAGGTTTTGTACTTTTTATCTTCTCCACTTTTTACACGCGCCAGATATACATAAACACCGAGAGGGCATTCCTTTCCTGTTCTATCTTTTCCATCCCAAGGATGCTCTAAGCTGCGGGTTCGGTATAATTCTTCACCCCAGCGGTTATAAATAAACATCTCAAATGTTCCTTCAATATAACCTTCACCAACCATGGAATACAACTCATTTTGATAATTTCCATTCGGTGTAAATGCGTTAGGGATATACATGGAATAAACCGGTCTAATTTCGATGGTATCGGTGGCATAATCAGTACAGCCAAATTCGGTTATTACCGTTTGTTGAACAATAAATATTCCGGTATCGCGGTAAGTGTGTACAGGATTGGTATCGGCGGAAGTAGAGGCATCATCTAAAAATTCATAATACCAGGTTGATGCGCCAATGGATTCATCTACAAATTCTACAGATGGTTCCATGATCGTTGTAATTTGCGGTTTACCAATAAAACCGGCTACAGGCTCAGGATGAACAGTAATATAGTCTGTAAAAACAGCAGAATTCACACAGTTATCAGTTGAGGTTGCGGTAATGCTTATGGTAAAAGTACCTGGATTTTCAAATACATAGGTGGTACTGCCGGAAAAGGTAGTTTGCTGTGCATTTGGACCATTATCACCAAAATTCCAATCCCAAACAGCACCGGTACAATTGGTAATATCACTAACCAAATTTACTCTTAAATCTTCACAACCTTCGGTAACATTGGCCGATAATTGAATATCGGGCAGAGGATTAACCGTAATGGTAACAGTAGCAGTTTGCGAAGGAGTACCACAACCATCGCTAACCTCAACTGAATAGGTAGTAGTTGTTAGAGGTGTTACCCCATAAGGAGATTGAACGATAGTGGAATTGTCTAATAAATAGGCATAGTTTCCATCACCACCGGTAGCAGAAAATGAAATTTCAGATGATTCGTTTAAGCAAATAGGATTAGATCCTGAAACAGTCAAACTTAAGTTAAGCGGTTCCATCAGATTTATTACAACATCGTCGGCAAGGGTTGAAACACAACCTGCGGCATCGGTTGCAGTAACGGAATAAGTAGTATTAGCTGTTGGGGAAACCGAAGGGTTTTGAGAATTAGCACCGGCAGTCAAACTTGGATCCCCGGGTAAAGAAGTCCAACTATAAGTATATGGTCCTACCCCACCGGCTGCGTTGGCTGATATTGTGGTGGAGTTGCTAATACAAATGGTTTGGTCGGGCGAGGCAGTAACAACAACTTCGGTGGGTTCTAAAATGGTAAAGGTTTGATCTAAGGTACAAACACCGGTTTGGTCTACCACCGTAACCGTATAATTACCGGCGACTAAGTTGATAGGATCTTCATTGTTACCTGCATTGTTGGTCCAGGAATAGGTATAAGTTGGAGTTCCACCGGTAACAGTGATATCGATAGTTCCATTATTTCCGCCAAAACAAGAAGCATCAATGGTTGTGCCGGTAATAGCAATTGGTTGAGCGGGTTCTGTAATTGTAACCGGCAAGGTAAACGGACATCCGTTGTTGTCGGTAACAATAACCCCGTAAGCACCGGCACATAAACCTGTTGGATCTTCCACTGTTTGGTTATTGGTCCAGTAATACGAGTAAGGGCTTGTTCCTCCGGTTGAAGTAATATCAACTGTTGCATCACAAAAACCAAAACAAGTTGCATTGGTATGAGTTTCGGTTACATTTAAAGGAGCGCTCGGTTCAGCGATAAAAACATTTAAACCTGAAATACAATTGTTAGCATCGGTAATGGATACGGTATAGTTTCCGGTTGGTAAGTTAGAAAGGTCTTCGGTAGTTGCAGCATTGGACCAGGCGAAAAGATAAGGTTGAGTTCCGCCGGAAACACTTAAGTCAATAGAACCGGTTGATTGACCAAAACATAAAACATCCTGATGGTTTTCTGCTTGAGTTAATAAATTTGGTTCGGCAATGGTAACTGAGAAGGTAAAAACGCAAGAATTTTGGTCGGTAACGGTTAAATTGTACTGATTGGCAGATAATGCACTAATATCTTCGGAAGTGGCACCATTATCCCAACTAAACTGATAAGGAGGGGTACCGCCCGTACTAGTTACATCTATAGAACCATCTGCCGATCCAAAACACAAGGCGTCGGTATGGGTTTCTGTAAAGGAAACACCATTTGCTGGCTGGGTAATTGTTACAGGCAAATTGAAGGTACATCCATTTAAATCTATGATATCGAGGCTAGGATTTCCCGCACAAACATTGGCTATATCCTCTGTTAATTCTCCGGTAGACCAGGTAAAGGTATAAGGAGAGGTACCGCCTGTGGTGGTAACATCTATCGTTCCATTGCAATAACCGAAACAGGTTGCAGGTGTATTGGTTTCGGTTGCGTTTAAAGCGGCTGCCGGTTGGTTAATTGTAATTGTTACAGATGCCTGGCAACCTAAATTATCGGTTACTGTTTGGGTATAAGTTCCAATTCCAATATTGGTTAAATCTTCAGTTGTAGCGCTGTTAGACCATAGGTATGTGTAAGGAGCATCTCCACCGGAGGTAAGAACATCGATAGAGGCGGTAGATTGTCCAAAGCAAGCCACATCCACATGGGTTTCAGTTAGTACCAAAACAGGAGGTTGGTAAATTGGAATAGTTAAAGAAAAGGTACAGGAATTGGCATCGCTGATTGTTACATCGTAGGT
This sequence comes from Bacteroidia bacterium, assembly GCA_019695265.1. NCBI lineage: Bacteria > Pseudomonadati > Bacteroidota > Bacteroidia > Bacteroidia bacterium. The sequence goes on from JAIBAJ010000126.1 coordinate 8,331, forward strand.
TCCTGCTATGATATTTGTTAAGTCTTCGGTTACTGCTCCGTTGTTCCATACGTAAGAATATGGCGTTGTACCTCCAGTTGTAGTAACATCAATACTTCCGGTATTATCGCCATTGCAGAATACATATCCTGGAACTTGGGTTGCAGACAAGGGAGCTGCAGGTCCTGAAATAATCACCGGCAAATTGAATGGACAAGCATTTGCATCTACTATTGACAAGGTGTAATTACCAATGCACAAAGCCGAGATATCTTCGGTAGTTGCAGAATTTGACCAGGAGAAGGAATAAGGTGCAGTTCCTCCGGAAGTAGTAACATCTATGGAACCATCACAAACGCCAAAACAAGATACACCTGTATTAGTTTCGGTAGCAGTTAAAGCAGATGCAGGTTCAGAGAGAATAGCTGTCAGCGTTGCTGTACATCCATTTGCATCGGTTAAATTTTGGATATACGTTCCGGCAGGAATGGTTGATAAATCTTGAGTAAGTTGACCCGAATTCCATGAATAAGAATATGGGGAAGTTCCACCTGAAACAACCAAATCGATAGAACCTGTACTTTGACCAAAACAAAGGATATCCTGATGTGTTTCGGACAAAAGCAAGGCAGGAGGTTCCAACAGGGTCGCTGAAATTTGCACCGTACAATTGTTGGCATCGGAAACAGTTACAGCATATAAACCAATAGGCAGGCCTTGAATATCTTCGGTTAATGCACCATTTGACCATGAAAAGGAATAAGGCAAAACTCCACCCGTTGGACTAATATTTACCTGTCCATCATTTCCACCAAAGCAGGAAATATCTGTATGGATTTCAGTTACTGCTAACTGATTTGGATCGGAAAGGCTAACAGCTACAATGGGACTTAAACATCCATTTCCATCCCGAAGAACCAAATTGTAATTTCCTGATGCCAGGTTTGGAAAGGAAGGAGAAGCTTGAAAAGAGGTTCCTCCATCAATACTGTATGTAAAGGTACCATTTCCACCAGTTGGATTACTAAAGATAATGGAGCCATTCGCATTTCCGGAACAAAGTGGATTAGTTTCTGTATGATTGAAGCTTAATGCAGGAGGCTCTGTTATGGTAATATTGGCAGTAGCAGTACAACCATTGGCGTCCTGAACAGAAAAAACAAAACCACCTGCAGGCAAATTGGAAGCAATTAAGCCTGTTTGTACAGGCGAAGAATTCCATGTAGTAGTGTAAGGCGTTGTACCACCAGATACATTACCGGTTCCA
>JAIBAJ010000127.1 GCA_019695265.1 Bacteroidia bacterium
AACTAATTGATAACACCTTCCAAAATTTATTCACTAAACGAATTCAATTATTTTATGTAAGATTCTAATCGTAATCTTAACGAATTCGTTGATTTTATATTTCTTTAGTATGCGGGCCCCCTCCGCCCAACCAATGTAGTATTAAACCCCAAACAACCTGCATGGGCGTTCGGGTCACGCTATCGGCTGTAGTCCTCGTCCCACTAGGCTAAAGCCATAGTGGTCCTGTGGGCTACTTGCCTCTATCGTTGCCCGATGCGCAACCTCCCAGGGTAATTTCTTTCCCAACATGTCATGGTATCTTTCAGGCTTGGGCAACGAATTCATGGTATTATAAGTATAATCATAGCAACCAGTATAGGCAAACAAGCGCTTAAATAATTGAAAATGAATAGTTTGAATGTTTATTTGCAGACCCTAAATAGTTTGGTCCATTTTCAAATTACATTGATTTAATAGAATGTACTTCGCAGGAGGTGATAATTTAATACCTGTTTCAGTAAAAAAGCAGTTCGCCTGTAAGCCGGGTTCTGTCGTGGCCTGTCATTTATCTCGACCAAGATTCACATCTTGGCTCTAGCTGCCTACCCGCTTAGGTATGACCGAAGTCATTGGAACGGGCCGCTCCAAGCCCTAAGCTTATTTGGCATTTCAACCCGTAAGGTTTACCCGGCCTTCAACATCACTGTTGAAGCGGTGGGCTCTTACCCCGCCATTTCACCCTTACCTTGCAAGCAAGGCGGTTTTTTTTCTGTGGTACTATCTGTCTCCAAAGCATTACACCTTAGAGCCTTCCTGTTAGGAAGTACGGTGCCCTTTGTTGCCCGGACTTTCCTCCCTTTTTTCAAAGAGCGACAAGCCGGCGAACTGCTGGTCAAAGGTAGGCAAAGGATTAGAATTTAATTCGATTCCAACAAGCCTCCATGACAGAATCCTTCTTTGCCTGTATTGGATGTTGTTTAATATATTCCTGTAAAGTTGAAATTCGGGAATCGGGTAGGGGATGAGTGCTGGCAAATTCAGGAATAGTACCCCCGTTTGATAGTTCTTCTTGCTTTAAGGTTTGCATTAAACCAAGCATTCCCTTGGGGTCAATATTTTTTCGGTACAAAAGTTCCAAGCCCTTTAAATCTGCTTCTGTTTCTAGATCGCGACTGTAGGATAAACTTTTGATTTGATCAGCATTTTGAGCTAAAATTGCCACAACACCATTTATGTCACCAATAATCGCAGAAAAGAAAAGATAATTAGCCAGGGTAGTACATAAGGTTCGGCTAGTATGGTGATATTGTACATGGGAGCTTTCATGGGCAAGCAATCCGGCCAGCTCTTCATGGTTTTTCATCTTCTTTAATAAGCCATCATAAACAACAATATAACCACCTGGCATTGCAAAGGCATTTACCACATCTTCTTTTACCACCACCACATGATAACTATACTCGGATTGTTCTTGCAGTTGTTTATAGAATTCTTGAATGGCCTGGCTGCGATCCTTATCTATAGCCCATTGTCCTTTCATTTGATCAAACATGTTTTTACCCAGTTCCTTTTCCACTGAAACCGGTAAATGATTTCCTATCCAGTTACCAATTGCCGGAATTCCCCACCAATAAAAGGCTATGCCAGCCAAAAGGATTCCTGAAATTACTAAACTAATTTTGCCAAATGGTGCAGGCCCAAATTGAGGCTTTGCATTCGGATTTAATCCTGATTTGGGGTGGTATTTAATCAATTGATCCTTGAAACCGGGTTGTGTGCATTCAATCCACATTCCGTCTTCATGGTGTATGGTGATTTTATCAGCTTTTTCGTTAGATCGCAATTGATTGGTTTTCCAAATAAACTGACTGTAATCTGTTTTTAATTCCAAATGATACAGGGTAATTCCAATTTCCACCGGAAGTGATTCACCGCCTTGGGTGAATAAGGTGCCATAGAAAATTTGCATTACTTTTTGGCTAGGTTTTTTTCGAAATATTGACAGCAATCCTGTAAAGGACAATTCATGCAGTTTGGATTTCGAGCTGTACATACATAACGTCCATGTAAGATTAGCCAATGATGTGAAATAGCAACCAAACTTTCCGGAATATATTCTAAAAGTTGTTTTTCAGTTTGTAGCGGATTTTTGGCTCCTTTGCTTAATCCTATTCGTGCCGAAACCCTAAATACGTGAGTGTCAACAGCAAGGGTAGGTTGATCAAAAACCACTGATGCAATTACATTGGCTGTTTTTCTTCCAACTCCGGGTAATTTAACCAAGGTTTCTACATCGGAAGGAATGGTATTATTAAAGTCCTTTACCAGCATTTGGGCCATTTGAACCAAATGTTTGGCTTTGTTATTGGGGTAGCTGATGCTTCGAATCAAATCAAATACCTCGGAAACTTCGGCTTTCGACAAGCTATCAGCATCCGGAAATCGTTCGAATAATTTGGGGGTAGTCAGGTTTACGCGTTTATCGGTGCATTGGGCTGAAAGTACCACCGCTACCAACAATTCGAATGGATTTGTATAAATAAGTTCAGTTTCTGCCTGGGGTTGGTGTTGTTGGAAAAAGGCCAGCACCTTGGCAAACCGTTCTTTCCTAGTCATGCTAACTGGATTTGTACTTAAAAATAATCCCGGAATACCTGGATAATTCTTGTCCTAATTCCAAACTGTCCTCATCGTTTTTATCGTGTTGCCAAACCAAGCTGAAATTGTTACCTGGTTTATCCATTTTTTTAAGAAGTTTTAGAATGTCCTTCAGCCAGTTGATGGTTGAAGAATTGCAATAGCTTAAAGCGATGGTAACGGTTGTTTCAGGAGCTTGATGTTCCATGTAAAAACGCAACCAATCAAAAATGGGAATGTAGAATTCACTAGGGTTGAAAGGAACCGACTTCCCCGAAATAAGCATTTGACCGCTTTGAGGGTCAAAATCTACCAATGGGGTATATTCTGTTGGGGTTCGTGTAAATTTCTCCATGGGGGAATTGGACAAAGATAAAAAAAATGGTATACAAGGCAAGGTTATTAAAATTTTACCCTCTTGCTTTTTTCATATCCATGTACATTCCTTCAAATCGGCTCCGGATGTTATCAAGGAAGGTTTCATCAAACAGAGCCTCAATTGATTCCATGCTGCCAAGGCCTTCCTTCAAAAACTTATAAGTTTGTTCCATAGGACCTGCTTCGAATTTAATTACGAATTTTTCATTCATTTCAAAAACTGAAATTGAAAATTCCGGGTGTGGGATTCTTCCTACAATTCTCATGGTTGTATCAGTTTGTCGGCAATTTTTCTATCATTGGCCAATCGTGGAATTTTGTTTTGCCCACCTAATTTGCCTTCACTTTTCATAAAATTAATAAAGGCTTCATGGCTTACAGGGGTGATGATAAGGGGTTTCAGCACATGGCCTTGGATAAGGTCTTTGTAATACGAGTTTTTATCTTGTAAACTTTCATCTAAAACCTGGGTAAAGAGATCCAAATTGGATGGCTTTGAACTAAATTCTACCATCCATTCATGGTAAGGAAGTCCTTCGGTTGGGTTTACCATGGGAGCCACATGAAATTCCGTTACTTCTCCTCCACATTTAGATATCGCCACCTGCAAAGCAGCCTCTACTTCTTCGGCAATTACATGTTCTCCAAATGCAGAGGTGTAATGCTTTATCCGTCCTGCCACTATCAACTTATATGGTTTCACAGAGGTGAATTTTACCATGTCGCCAATGCTGTAAGCCCATAAACCTGCGTTGCTGCTGATAACTAAAGCATAATTAACTCCGGTTTTTACCTGGGAGAGGTTTAACCTGGTAGGGTTGTCATTAAAATATTCATCAGCAGGAATAAATTCGAAAAAAATTCCCGAATTGGCCATTAATAACAAACCTTTATCATCCTGTTGGTTTTGGTAAGCAAAAAAACCTTCAGAGGCAGGAAACAATTCGATACTATCGACCTTTCCTCCAATGTATCGTTCAAATTTATTTCGGTAGGGTTCATAATTTACGCCTCCGTAAATGAACAAAGAAAAGTTGGGGAAAATCTCTTGGATGGTTTTGCCACCACTAACTTGTTTCAGCTTTTCAAAATACATTTGAACCCAACTAGGAATTCCACTAATTAAGGACATATCTTCCTGAATAGTTTCTTTTACAATCTGGTCTACCTTGGTTTCCCAATCTTCAATGCAATTGGTCTCATAACTGGGCATTTGATTACTTCTCAGAATAGCAGGAACATGGTGATTAACAATTCCGGATAATCTGCCCATATGAATTCCGGCTTTTTTTTCCAAAACCGGACTTCCACTCAGAAATATCAGTTTATGATCGAGAAATTGGCTTTTTCCTGTTTCTGCGATATAGTCCATCAAGGCATCCCGGGTAGAATTGATGTGGTTGGGGATGCTTTCTTTGGTAATTGGAATGTATTTAGAACCACTGGTTGTTCCGGAAGTTTTTGCCAAATACAATGGTTTCCCGGGCCAAAGGATGTTTTGCCTACCTTGTAATATTAATTCGATGTATTCCGTAATTCCTTCATATTCTCTTACCGGTACATTCCTTTTAAAGTCCTCGTAGGTTCGAATACGTTCAAATTGATGTCTGCGTCCAAATTCAGTGGCCTTAGCACTTTCAATCAGGTAATTGAAAATCTGTTCCTGGGCTGCCTCGGCATGCATCATCCAGGATTGGGTCTTATTATGCAAGTAATAAGCCAAGGGTTTGCTAAGAACCGAGCGTATTCCCATTCTATTTACGTAAATGTTGGGTTTGCTCAAATACTGATTTTAGTATGGCTTTATCAGTTTCTGTGAGGTCAATTTTACGACGAGCCATCATGGTTTCGGCAGTTTCGTAAGCCTTGTTTAAACTATGTTCCACCATTCCTTGAGCACCTCCCCATGAAAAGTCGGGTATGAAATTCCTGGGAAATCCTGCCCCAAAAACATTAGCTGCCACACCAACCACGGTGCCGGTGTTAAACATGGTATTAATTCCACATTTAGCATGGTCACCCATTATTAATCCGCAAAATTGTAATCCGGTATCGGCAAATTTACCATCCACATAGTTCCATAATTTTACCGGTGCATAGTTGTTTTTTAAATTGGAATTGTTGCTGTCTGCTCCAATATTCACCCACTCTCCAATGACACTATTCCCCAAAAATCCATCATGGCCTTTGTTGGAGTATGCATAAAATACACTGTTGCTAATTTCGCCACCAACCTTACAATGTGGTCCAACTGTGGTAGGTCCATAAATTTTAGCTGCCATTTTTACCTCTGAATGCTCGCATAATGCAAATGGTCCGCGAATAATGGCTCCTTCAGAAACCCGACTTTCCTTGCCTATGTAAATTTTCCCAAACTTTCCATTCAAAATAGCACATTCAACCTCTGCACCTTCTTCAATAAATACGTTTTCAGGCGCAAGAACGGTCGAATTGTCGGGCACCTTGGCTGATTTTCTTCCCTTGGTTAAAAATTGATAATCTAAATCAAGTTCAGCACCATTTAAGGCAAAAATGTCCCAGAGATGATTAATTTTATTAAAACCTGTTTTGGCTTCCTTCAATTTAAAACTATCAAAGTTGCCGTCAATAATTTCACCAAGCCCTTTTTCATTCAGTAACAGCGCAATAATCTCACCGCTTTTTGTCAATCCCTGATTGGTTTCAAGTGCTGAAATTTCGTCTAGCAAGGATTTGGAAAAGCAAACACTTCCATTAATTAATAGGTTGTTTTTGCCTTTCTGAAGTGGGTATTTTTCTGCTAAATAGTCCTGGGTAATGGTGGAGGATGGCAATTCCAATTGCTTTTCCCATTTTTCGCGAATGGTTAAAATACCTATGCGTAAGTCGCAAACCGGACGAGTGTAAGTGAGGGGCAACAAGTGGTTGCGCCTGGGGCCATCAAAAAATAATAAGTTCATTTCGAATTATTCTGTACAAAGGTGTGATTTTTCACGGATTTAAACCACTGATTTTAGTCTTGGTTGCGTTCTAATCGGGCTTCAAGCATTTTATCCAATTCTGCAACTATTAAGGCTGTGGCTCCTGTATGTTCTTCTACATAGTTTCGGGCCTTATTTCCCAATTCTTCTCGCTTTTCAGGATCAGAAAGTACTTTGATGATTTTAGGGAAGTCGTCTTTGCTCATCATCGGAAAGGCAGTTTTTATATCTACTAATCCCTTGGCTTCTTTAAATTTTTGATAATGAGGGCCTATCACAATGGGTTTCCCCCAAACTGCAGGCTCTAAAACATTGTGTATGCCTTTGCCAAATCCTCCGCCAACATAGGCGATATCAGCGTATTTGTAAATTTTTGACAATTTTCCTACCGTATCAATTACTAAAAATTTAGCGTTTGGATGACTGGTCGCATCCATGGTGGAATGCAAAACAGCAGTTTCTTTACAACGATCTAAAAGTGCTGAAATATGGGCAGGTTTGATTTCATGGGGTACAATAATTACCTTCCAATCGTCCTTGTCCATAAAAAAGTTAACAATCATTTCTTCATCAACCTCCCAGGTACTTCCTGCAATAAAACAAGGTTTATCGCCAATAAAGGTTTGTATTTCTTCAAACTTTACCGGTTGAGAGGCCAATTCCCAAACCCTATCAAAACGAGTATCCCCTGCTATCGTAACCCGATTTATTCCTATGCTCTCCAACAACTGCTTGGATTGAATGTCCTGAACAAAATAATGGCTTACACAACGCAATACATTTTTGAAAAACTGACCAAAGTCCCAAAAGTAAACCTGGTTTTGACGAAAAATGGCAGAAATGGAAATGGTAGGAATGTTTCTTTGTTTTAAACCAATTAGGAAATTTGGCCAAAATTCATACTTTACAAAGATTGCTAACTCAGGTTTTACCAGGTCTAAGAAACGATTTACATTGCCGGCCGTATCCAATGGTAAATACGATACAATATCGGCATGTTTATAATTCTTTCTTACCTCATATCCAGATGGAGAATAAAATGTCAGTAATATTTTAACTTCCGGATGGCGTTGTCTGAAATATTCTAAAACAGGACGACCTTGTTCAAATTCTCCCAAAGAGGCACAATGAAACCAAACATATCGCTCATCTCTTAACAATAAACTCTCCAGGTTGGCAAATAAGCCCCCCCTGCCACTTTTTAATTTCCTTGCCTTAATGTTAAAACTGGCCGCAGTCCATAAAATGGCTCCATATAGTTGAATGAGGATGCGATAGAGGCGTATTGACATGTTCAGACCGCAAAGCTATGGTTTTGTTGAACCTAAATGAAATAATACCTATGTTATTTGAGAAATAGTCCAAAACTATGGTGAAAATTACAGTGTTTATTGCCGATGCAAAAGCTGTTTGGTCCTATTTGGGCTTAGCCTATTTGGATAATAACAGATTATAAATCCTTACCATGGTACGAATTACCATGAGAACCGCAATTGCCGGGGGATTTTCCGGAAGAGATATTCATATTCGTTATTAAAGTATCCATAAGCTTGACAGAGAATTAAATTTGCCCAACAAAATTATAAATTACCTATTGGAGTTTGGTTCTTCTGCATCTACAATTTTCTTTAAAACCGGACTTTTACCTTTCAATTGAAAAAGCGTTTTTTTATGGCCTTTCTTTTTTTTCTTCTCTACAAAACCATCTATTCTTAATTGTTTGAAAGGTATAGTTCTATTTTTGTTCCATGAAAACTGATAAAACTTTCGAAGCCAAAACCCAGGGATTATTAAATTCCTTGAGTGTTCGCGAAAGAAAAAGGTTTTCCCAGCACCTAGAATCCAAATCCGATTCAAAGCAAAATCTGCTTAAACTTTTTCGGTGTTTGGAAGAAGATAATAATCGTTCTAAAGAATTTCTTTTTAATCATCTTTTTCCAAATCAAACTTATCAGGATAAGCCAATCCGTTACTTGCTTTCTGACTTGAATGCCGAGTTGGAACATTTTCTATTGGTTTGTCATTTGGAGAATAATCCCATTCTTTCCAATGTATTGTTGATGCAGGAACTCATTAACCGTGGCGTCGAGAAGGCTTTTAATGGGTTAGTAGCCAAACAGGAATTATTGCTTCTGGATGAGAAAATACCCAAAGATTCCAACTATTTCCTTTATCAGTTCCTTACCGAAGAAGGTTTACTCCTCGCTGCAGGAAAAAACTTTAAACGCCACAATGAAAGCAATATCGATACGGTAGTAGATAGACTGGATAAATTTTATTTGGCACGAAAACTCCAGCTTTGTTGCGAAATAGTTAATGTGCAAAATGTTTTAGGTGCAAACTACAAAGTGTTCCTGCTGGATGAAATGGTGAATTACCTCAGTCATCATCCCATGGAAGACGTTCCTGCCGTTAATATTTATTTTAAAATTCTGAAAACGCTGACTGAAAGCGATAAAGAAGCCCATTTTCATGATTTACGAAAATTACTAATCGATCATGAAACTTTGTTTAGCCAGGTGGAACTCCGAGATATGTATCAATATGCGTTGAACTACTGTATTAAGAAAATTAACCTGGGTAATGTAAATTATCAGCGTGAGTTATTCGAATTGTATCAAAAAACCCTGGAAAATAGAGTGTTGCTTACCAATGGTCGAATTTCTCAATGGGATTATAAAAACATTGTAACTCTTTGTATGCGTCTAAAGGAATTGGATTGGGCTCAGACCTTTATTCATAAATTTAAGGAATTCCTGGTGGAAGAAGAAAGAGAAAATGCCTTTAAATACAATTTGGCCTACCTGGCATTTATGAGAAAAGACTATTCTAAAACCTTATCCTTGCTTCAAAAGGTTGATTTTACCGATGTGTTTTATCAGTTGGATACCAAAGCAATTGTGCTCAAAACCTATTTTGAAATGGGTGATGAACTAGCCCTCGACTACCATATCAAGGCCTTTCGAATATTCTTAAAGCGTAACCGAAAAATTTCCGATTACCAACGACTAATCTACTCTAACCTGATTTATTACACCAAAAAAATTCACCAAAATTCCTATAGTCTCAAAAAACTGAACGAAATCAAACTTTTGCTGGAATCAAAAAGACAAACCGCTGATATTCAATGGCTTTTGGAGAAAATCGAGGAATCCTAAGGTTGTCGCCCAATCTTATTCCTGTTAAACCCAAATCTGTAATAGATTTCAAATGCAGAAATTGGGTTAAATAATGGCCTTAACTTTCACTAGGCTTCATCTTTCAATTACCATATAGCAGATTTCTTAATATCTATCCGTAATACTTCTTCATTACCTTCGCAGCATGGCCTTGATTAATTCCCTCATGTCCTGGATTATGAAAAACAGAATCCATCAAATGGAACTGTTTATTCGTTATCCGCACGATGTTCAGGCTGAATGGCTTTCACGTTTACTAAACGAAGCCCAACACACCGAATGGGGCAAAAAGTTTGACTATAAATCAATCGAAACCAAGGAGGTTTTTAAACA
>JAIBAJ010000128.1 GCA_019695265.1 Bacteroidia bacterium
CGGCTTTACGTTCAGCTTCCAAAGTGCGTTTTTCTAATTCCTCCAACCGCTTTTTAAGGTCATCGTTGGGCGATTTGGATTCAGAATGTTGGGAGCTTACATCCTTGGATTGTTGTGCTGTGGATTGTAAACTCCAGCTAGAAATGGCAAGGAAGAAAAGTAGGTATTTCATTGGGAAGGTAACTTCGAGGGTTAATCTGCTAGTGCTTTAATAATATCGTGGCGGGTAATAATTTTCATTTTTCCGTAGGCATCCTTCACTAAAACGGCAGCATGCGATTTTAACTGTTGACTGATGTCTTCTATTCCGGCTTCATTGTTTACTATCGGAAAAGCGGGTTGCATAATTTCTTTAACCAATCCTGATTTCAGTTCCGGGTTTTCAACCAATTTAGCAAAAAGCTGGTGTTCACTTACTGAACCTACCATTTCAGAGTCCTGAATAACAGGCAACTGAGAAACATCGCTTCCGGTAATGATGGCAATAGCATCGGCAATGGTGGTTTCAGGAGTAATAGAAACCAATTGCTGTTGATTAACCTTTTTAAGGATATCGTAGGCGGTAGTTTTATCGCTTCTATCCAACATGCCGCGTTCCTTCATCCAATCGTCGTTGAAAATTTTACCAACGTACCGGCTTCCATGGTCGTGGAAAATAACCACTACTACATCTTCCGGTTTAAGTTGATCTTTCAATTGAAGCAATCCGGCAACGGCCGAACCTGCGCTATTTCCAACAAAAATTCCTTCTTCCCTTGCCAACCGACGGGTCATTAACATGCCATCTTTGTCGGTAACCTTTTCAAATTGGTCAATTACTTTAAAATCCACATTGGCCGGCAAAATATCTTCTCCAATGCCTTCTGTCAAATAACTGTAAATTTCATTGGTATCAAAAATTCCGGTTTCGTGGTATTTCTTGAAAACCGATCCATAGGTGTCAATTCCCCAAATCTTAATAGCCGGATTTTTCTCCTTCAAGTATTTCCCGGTTCCACAAATGGTACCACCGGTTCCAACACCTACCACCAAATGGGTTATCTTTCCTTCGGTTTGTTTCCAAATTTCCGGACCTGTTGTGAGGTAATGGGCTTTGGTATTGCTTAAATTATCGTATTGATTTGGGTAGAATGAATTGGGAATTTCTTGTGAAAGTCGGCGAGCTACGGAATAATAGCTTCTGGGATCTTCCGGCATTACATTGGTTGGAGTTACCACTACTTCTGCACCAACCGCACGCAAGATGTCCATCTTTTCCTTGGATTGTTTATCCGGCATGGTGCAAATCAGTTTATAGCCTTTTACTATGGAGGCAATCGCTAATCCCATTCCTGTATTCCCTGAAGTACCTTCAATGATGGTTCCTCCGGGCTTTAATTTTCCTTCCTTTTCGGCATCTTCAATCATTTGAACTGCCATGCGGTCTTTAATGCTATTGCCCGGATTAAAGGTCTCTACCTTTGCTAATACGGTGCAAGGCAAGTCTTTAACCACCTTGTTAAGTTTAACCATGGGCGTGTTACCAATGGTTTCCAATATGTTTTTTGCGTAATCCATTATGCTGCAAATTTAGCCCTGTTTAAATACCAAATGGGCTTGGTTTGAAACAATAAATAACAAGTTTGTAACAGATTTAAGAGGCTTATTCCTTCTTCGCTTTTTTCAATTTCGGGATGCATTTGTGCCTATGGAATCAAGTGCTTTAGCAGGTTTTGCTTATAAAGCACAGTAGGTCGGGTTGATTTTAATATTTTATTTTAAGTATGCGGGCCCCCTCCGCCACCCTAAATTTGTGCTTAATCTCAAACAGCTAGCAATAGGCGTTCGGGTCACGCTTTCGGCTGTAGTCCTCGGCCCACTTGGCTAGCGCCGCGTGGTCCTGTGGGCTACTTGCCTCTATCGTTGCCCGAGGTGCAACCTCATACTGTAGTACCTTTTCCAATAGTATATAAAAAATTGTCCAAAACGGTTCAGGGTCTGCTGATAAGGTCAGAAATGCAGTAGATGAAAGGAAAACAAGATTATCTAATTCAAAATCTTGTTGCCTGTGAATTAAATAACTGTTTAATGGGTTTAAAATGAATCGATGGGGGTGTTTTTTAGCTGACCCTATTGAGGAAATGGGAGGAAGGGAGGCCGGTTTATTTGCTATTTTCTATTAACCCAAGTTCTTCTAAAATGCTATCGACAATAGTAATTCTAGCCATTGCAAAATTCGGATTGGTAAAGTCGGACGATTGAATGCAATTGGCAAAATAATAGACCTTTCCATGGGTTTCCAAATAGCCAACATACCAACCTAAATCTTTATTTTCAACACCACCCCAACCTGTTTTGGCTCTAATTTGATAGTCTAAGGTGTCTTTCACCAGCATGATGCTTTTTACGATATCCATGTTTCGTTGTGAAAACGGTAATTGGTTATCATGCAATTGTTTCAAAAATTGAATTTGTTGAAAGGGGGTTATTCTAAGTTTCCCTGTTAACCAAAATTGATCAATTCCTCCGGAGGTGTCTTTGTTTCCATAATTGGCCTTGTCTAGCCAATTCTTCATTTGTTTTCCACCCACTCGTTTAGCCAGTTCCTGAAAATACCAAACGGTGGAGTTTTTAAAGGCTGTTTCTAAATCCTGATCGGAGTTCCAAGCAGGATTTTGCCTGGTAACGCTGTCCCATTTAATACGAAAGTGTTGGTCTTTTATTATTCCGGTTTCAAGGCCAATTAAGGCATTGCAAATTTTAAATGTGGAAGCCGGAGAAAAAGCCTGATCCAGTTGCCTAATGTTGTAACAAATGGTTTGATTTGTTTGAGGATCCAACAAAATAAAGGATCCTTCTACTTTATATTCATCGTAGAATTTTTTGAAATCATCCCTCACCTGAATCTGTTGTTTTGGATGGCAGGAAAACAATCCAAAGGCAAATAGATTCCAAAATATAAATAATGAAAGATTGGGTTTCATGTTAAATTAGAATTTCGAGTTCGGATTAATTCCGAAAAGATAAAAATAACAGAAATTGTCTAGAAAAACATAAAGATGGTTATTTTTAAATTCTGCCCTTAAAATACACATGAGTTGCCTGGCAACTTTCGGAAGAAGCATGCTAAGCTTTCGTTTGATTTTTTTGGATGAAATAGAAAAGTTTGGGTTTGCACCTTCATCCGGGTAGGGATAGAAGTGGAAAGCCCACAGCCCCGATCCCAATCGGGGCGAGGACTTGGAACGGATAGCCCGACCATTCGCCATGCAGGCGGTTTGGAGTTTCGAAACTATTTGTTGGCGAATGGGACCCGCCAAAAAAAAAGGGAAATCCAGTCAATTAACTACCTGAATTTCCCTATATGACGATGGATGTTAATCCTAGATTTTAATCACTTTTGTTTTTCCCAAATTGGTGATTACCCAGTACATTCCATCGGCTAAATTGCTAAGGTCGATCGTAGAACCGACTTGATAACCAACGCGTTGTCCGAATTGGTTGTAAACTTCTACCCACAAAGCAGATGGTACCTCCAAACGATTGGTGCAAGGATTTGGAAAGGCCTTGGTAGACAATGATTCCTTTTCATCTTGACCGACCAAAATAAAATAATCTAAAGCAATTGCTTCGGGAGAAATTCCGCAAGAAAAGGTTTCAGGAGTGTTAAATGGTGAAAATACATTCAAATTTCCATACGAAAAGTAATCGGATTCGGTAGCATACAACACTTCATTTACAGTATCTAAAATGGCTTGAATAAATGCACCAGTTTGTACATTTTCCTGAATTATACTATCTCCTGAGATACTCCAGGTACCAATTCCATTGCTTCCAAATGTTCCGTAAAGTTTATCGCCGAATACGCCTAATAAATCTTTGGAATTAGCGGTATTGGTGGGGATTAAACTGAAATTTCCAGACCAAAAATCGTACTTGGTTAGGGAATTGGTAGCGGCGTTTGCTCCAAATAAGATCCGGTTTACTTTGTCATAAGCAAGGGTGTTTATACCTGCACCGGCAGCTCCTAAATCAATGTCTCTGACTTTGGTGAGGTTGTTAAGGCTCACAACAGAAATATAACCTATACTGTCGGCATAAACTCCGAAAGGTGGAACCTGATCGATAACACTTGTAATATTCCAGGCAATATACAGGCTGTCTTCAATTTGAATCATATCCATGATGGGATAATTAAAACCATCAATTTCGCCAATGGTATCCAAGGTAAAACGGTCGAAGACTATGGGTTTATTGGAGTTGGCATTTAGCACTGTGGATGGACCAACAATTAGGTAAGAATAGGCAAGTTCCATGGTTTGGGTACCTGCAAAAGGAACGCTATCGAGGCGGGTGTATACTGATAAGTCGTGTTTGTAAATGGTGTTTGATGCATTGGAAAATAAGATTTGTCCATCGGCAACCGCAGCATTGGTAAAATCTCCCGGAATGGAATCGAAGAACTGAAAACTGTGATCGAAATAGTCATACTTTCCATATTTTACATAATTACCGGGTTGTCCGAAGTTGCCTCCGGCTACTGTTATGGCTTGTTTAACCTGGAATTGTGCACTGAGTGATAATGGTAAGACTACCAATAAAAGGGTTTTGATTTTGTTCATGTTATTTGTTTTTGAAGTGTTTGAATTGTAATTGAATGCCACCTAAAAAATTGATTCCAGGCATTGGGCGTTGCTCCACTGTTTGGTAAGAAACATTGCTTAGGTTATTGGCAGAAAAGGAGACTTGCATTTCCATTTGTTGAGTAAAAGGAAAGGTTTTTACTAGGGTTAGGTTAAGGGTGTACCAGGCTGGAAGGGTGTTTTTATTGTCGGAGGAGGTGAATGATTTTCCGTTGTAAACAGCATCCAATCCAAGGAAATAGTTTTTCCATTCCAGGGAAAAGAAGGTGTTAAGTTTAACCGGTGGGACATAAATGAGTTGTTTCCCATTTTCTTCGGCGCGGGAAGCGTCTCTGATTTGGGTTTGATTCAAGTGAAGTCCGGCACCAATTCCAAGGTTCCATTTCCTGATTTCTAACTGGTTTTTAATACGGAATTCCAAACCTTTTGCCCAAACAGATTTTGCATTAAACGGTATCCAAATAGTACCGGTGGGCAGCCATTGTATCCAGTTTTGTATCCATTTGGAATAGAGCAGCAAGGCTACCTGTGGCCATTGTTTTTGTTTGAAATGTGAAAAGAAGCCTAATTCGGTTACATACCCTTTTTCGGCCTGTAGGTTTGGGTTTCCGCCGGGAATCCAATATAAGTCATTGTAACTGGCTGCCCGATAAACTTTATTGGCCAAAAGTTGGATTCGGAATGTTCTTAATTTGAAAATGCTTGTTAATCCAAGTCCGATGGGTGTAGCTTTGGATTTTCTCCATTCCTGACGGGCTGAAAGGTCGAAGTGCCAACGTTTGAAATCCAATTGAAATCCTCCAAACAAGGCATGATTCCATTGGTTTTTATGGGCCTTGTAACCTTCGGAATATACTTGAACCCATTGGGTGTGAGCTCCGGCATGAATTACCATGTTTTTTCCTGTATTGTATTCCCAGGAGGTGTATGCTTGTAGATTTTGGTTCCGGCTGGTTTCATGAAGATTTGCCACGGAGTCGGAATAAAAGAGCCAATCGTGAAAATAGGCCATTCGGGTTTGTCCGGTCCACCGCCTATGTTTGGTTTTCCATCCTAAACTGCCTCGGTAAGCCTGGTCTTGCTGTTCTGCTGCAGATTGTGCCATAAGCATGGTTGGAGGCAACTGCCTGAAGTTATTTAATATCCAAATACTTACTTCGATAGATTCTTTAGAATTTAAACGAAAACCGGATTCGTGAACAAGAGAGAAATGCCTGTTGGAGGCATGACTTAGATTTTCGGTAGGCTTGTCTTTTTTGTAAATATTTTGAAAAGGAAAGTTATTATTGGCTTGAAAGTATTGAGCGGAGGTTTGACTTGTCCAAATACCGCGATTATAAACCAGGTTGGTCCTGATTTTATGCAATCCAAACGAGCCGATGGTATAGGCTAGAAGCAAGGAGTTGGGTTGATGGGAAACATCGGCAGGAATTAGCAGGAGGGAAGAACCCGGGGTAATTCCTGCCATTATTCCGCAGGTGGCATCGGATTGCAAACGAATTTGTTCAAAGGCACCGGTAGGAATCAAACTTAGGTCAGACAAACTTTGCCAAGCCTGATTAATGTTTAAACCATGCCATAGCATTTGGGTTTGATTGGAGCTGCTTCCCCGAACGGATAAGGTGCTGCTCGCAGAAGGACCATAGTTTTTGATGGCAATTCCGGGCATACTTCGTTGGAGGAAATCGCCGGCTTGTAAGGTTGAATGTTGAAGGGATACAGGCAATCCTAATCCACTATCGCCTATTAGTTGAATTGCTTTTTCAAGTGCTGTTAACTGCCTTTCTTCAACAGTCAAGGTTTGCAATTCAACTTTCATGCTATCGGACTTTTGTTGGCCATTTGCCCATGCCGAAATGCAGAGAACCTGGATTAGGCATCCTAAACTTTTTAGCCAATAAGCAATTCCGTTTTGCATAGGTTTTTCAACTAAGCATTCGGATAGCAGATAAGCAAGGGCAGAAGTCCTTCAACCATCGCCAGACCTTTTACCCGAAAGTCTCGATTATGTTGAATTTGGCAGGTCTCCTGACTTGTCATAGTGGTGCCGCCTTCCCATTTTTTTAAACAGTGGCAGAATTGGCACTACCTGTTACATGACTCACAGTTGCGGGAACAGTTTCGGTTTTGCACCGAATTCCCTTTTAATCCTTGAAACGAATTTCGAAGGAACCAGATTCAGTTGCAAAGGAAAGGAAAATCGTCATTGAAGGGCAAAAAATCTTTTTTGGAAAAAAATGAGCTTGGAGGTACTGCCAAAACGACAATTTTAGCGTCCATGGCAGTATTTTTGAAAAAGGCCTTGAAAAATTTGGTCCATGAGCGAAAATAGCGAAAACAAACAGGAAGAAATGGTAGAAAACAATCCGCCCCAAGTGGAAGACAGTACCTCAACTATTGATGCAGATAAGCAAGAACAAACAGTTGAAAATAAAGATGAAAAATCGGAAAGTACTAAGGATTGGAAAGCTTCATACGACGAACTAAACGATAAATATTTAAGGTTGTATTCGGAATTTGATAATTATCGGAAAAGGACCTTAAAAGAAAAAGCTGATTGGAACAAAATGGCAGGAGAAGATGTGTTTAAGGCCATTTTGCCAGTATTAGATGACTTTGAAAGGGCTTTAAAATCTATGGAAACAGCCCAGGATATTCAATCGGTGAAGGAGGGAATTTTGCTCATTCACAATAAAATGAAGAACAATTTAACTTCCAAAGGTTTGGAGGCTATTGATAGTGTTGGGCAAACCTTTGATTCGGATTTGCATGAAGCCTTAACTAATATTCCTGCTCCAACCGAAGATTTGAAAGGGAAAGTGGTAGATGAGATTGAGCGTTGTTATAAATTAAATGGCAAGGTGATTCGTTTCGCCAGAGTAGTGGTTGGTCAATAAATAAGAAAACATGGCAAAAAGAGATTACTATGAAATTTTAGGGCTTACCAAATCGGCTACTCCTGAAGAAATTAAAAAGGCCTATCGTAAAATGGCCATGCAGTTCCATCCGGATAAAAACCCGGGAGACAAAGCAGCGGAAGAAAAATTTAAGGAGGCTGCCGAAGCTTACGAGGTGTTGAGTGATCAGGATAAAAAAGCCAAGTATGATCGCTTTGGGCATGAAGGGGTGAAAGCCGGCTTTGGTGGAGGAGGTTTCGGAGGTGGAATGAGCATGGATGATATTTTCAGCAATTTCGGCTCTATTTTCGAAGATGCGGGTTTTGGCGGATTTGGTGGTGGATTTGGTGGAGGAGGAGCAAGGGTGAACCGAGGTAGTAATTTGCGTGTAAAAGTGAAGTTAACCCTGGAAGAGATTGCTCATGGGGTTGAGAAAAAAATAAAAGTTAATAAGTATAACCAATGCGGTACCTGCCATGGAACCGGCGCCCAAGGTGGTAAAATGTCGACCTGTGGCACTTGTAAAGGACAAGGACGAGTTGCTCAGGTGGCTTCCACTCCTTTTGGTCGTATGCAAACGGTTACCACTTGTCCGAATTGCGGTGGACAAGGTAAAGTAGTGACCGACAAGTGTAATACCTGTTTTGGTGAAGGAATTCAACAAGGAGAAGAGGTTATTTCAATAAAAATTCCGGCCGGGGTAAGCAATGAAATGCAGTTGAATGTTAGCGGTAAAGGTAATGCGGGTCCACGTGGCGGAATCAATGGTGATTTAATTGTTGTAATTGAGGAAATTCCTCATGAGACTTTAATTCGGGATGGTAATAACTTGATTTTCAACCAGTACATTAGTTTTGTTGACGCAGCCATGGGAACTACCATTGAAGTGCCTACCATCGAAGGTAAGGCTAGGTTGAAGGTGGAACCAGGTACTCAAGCCGGAAAAGTGTTAAGACTTCGCGAAAAGGGTTTGCCCGATATCGATCGTTACGGAAAAGGCGATTTGTTGGTGAATATCAATGTTTGGACCCCAAAAAATCTGACCAATGAAGAGCGTGATTTGCTGGAGAAATTAAGAAACTCACCCAATTTTAAGCCCAATCCAGGTGCTGCAGACAAGAGTTTCTTTGAGCGAATGAAGGAGATGTTTCATTAAGTAAACAGATCTTTTAAAGTTCAATTCTTCGGTTTTTCATCAGCGTTCCGGTGTTTTTTTTGATTCCTGTAAAGAATTAAACAAATTGCCAGGACGCTTTTTTTATTTCTAAAATTTGGCGGGCCCCCTCCGCCTACCAAAATCATTCATTGATTTCAGCTTTTATGCAAGGCGTTCGGGTCACGCTATCGGCTGTAATCCTCGTCCCACTTGGCTAGCGCCGCGTGGTCCTGTGGGTTACTTGCCTCTATCGTTGCCCGAGGTGCAAACCCAAACAGAACTGAAATTATTCGATGGCAATTACCAATCCATGTAGAATAAAAAGGGAAAGGCTATATACCAAAAAAGCCACTCAGTTTGAATGGCTTTTTTGGTGGTTGATCCGTCTTTGAAATAATACCGGTTTAATCCATTTTGGTTAGAAGAATTCCAAAACCAATTCTATTTTCTTAAGCTGGCTTTTATTCTAGCTAAACCCAAGTAAGAAAGTTTAATACTTGATTAGTAAAATCGCTTACTTTTTGTTTGGTATCTGTTTCTTATTGATGGTTTAACCGGAAATCCTGTTGTTATTGGGCAGAAGCGCTATTGAGCAATCGAAGGTTGTTCAGAATAACACCGGGTCTTTCGAAGGTCATTATCGCATTTCCAAACCGTTTGTGAATAACGTTGCGTCGAGTTTGAGAATACAGGAAGATGTAAGGTTGTTCCTCATAAATCATGGATTGAAGTTTTTTCACCAACTCTGTGCGTTTGGTATTGTCTA
>JAIBAJ010000129.1 GCA_019695265.1 Bacteroidia bacterium
ATAGTCTAAAGGGGCTAGCGAAGCTTTTGTTCAACAATGAAAGCTCGGATGGTGAGGTGGCATCGGTAGAACACCTTCTGAAAGTGGCCGGAGTGGATTTTAAAACAAGTTCGAATATCCAAGAATTAACGGCCTGCCCCATAATTATTGCCAGTTCGAGGCTTTACAGCTATTCAATTTCGGGTGCCAACCGGGATACGCTGTTTTCCTATGTGCAAAATGGCGGAACCTTTATTGCCTCTTCGCTTTATCAAACTGCTACGCCCTTTTTTCCTCTTTTCGGAATTAATGGGGTTCAAGCTGATTCAACTAAACTTCGGGTGCATTTTCTGACTAATTCCAATAATCAGGCTTTTCGCTGGCTGGAAGATGGACGGGAACAAACCATTTCCCTGGGCGATACCACCGATGGACTAGGACTTCCTTCCAAATCCTATCAGGTAACATCGGCAGAAATTTTGGCCACCTACGAAGATGGAAGTGCCGCCATTGTTCGCAATTCCTATGGATTAGGACAAGCGGTTTGTTTAGGTTTCTCCTTTAAAGGGATGGTTTTATTGCCCCAAGTTGATAAAGACAACAGTGCCGAACGCTCCTGGTCCAACGGTTTTGAACCCACCACCGATGCCTTGATGCTTTTTCTGAAGGGGATTTCGACTTCCATCATTCCACACCAGGTTTGGTTACATACCAGTCCGTACGATAGTAAATCCACCCTGGTGGTAACCCACGATGTGGATGCTGCAACAGCTTACGATACCATGCATTTTTATGCCGATTATGAAAACGCTATCGGGTTGCAAGCCAGCTATTTTGTTACAACCCACTACCTGGCCGACGATCACATGACCAACTATTACTCGGCCGCCAGTGTTCCTAAAGTGGATTACCTAGTTGAAAAAGGACATGTGTTGGGAAGTCATTCCGTTGGCCATTTCCCTGATTTTGACGAGGACGATGTTTTTCCGCTCGGACAATTGGGCAATACCACCAGCAATTATCTTCCATTTTGTCATACCGATTCCTCTACGGATGGCGGAACTGTTTTGGGTGAATTGGAAGTAAGCAAAAATTTACTCGAAAACGATTTGGGTATTACTGTTCGAACGTTTCGTGCAGGTTACCTTTGCTACAACAAACACTTGGTTCAAGGACTCGATACTTTGGGCTATCGATTTAACTCCACCTATAGCGCTGCCAGTGTTTTGACCAATTTCCCTTACCGAAACCGATACGACCGTAACACCTATGGCCGACTTTCCAATGTTTGGGAATTCCCGATGACTATTTCGGATGTGTTTAAATCTGATCCAATTACCTTTCAGAACTATCCCCAAAAAGTGGCTACCTGGATTGATGTAACCAAGCGCAATGCCCGAAATTATGCCCCAACCGTGCTATTGGTGCATCCAACACGGTATTACAAACTTTTTGCCGAGCAAGACTTGCTGGATAACCTTCCCGAAGCTACCAATGTTACCAACTTGGATGCTTTTGCCGATTACTGGCTTTCCAGAGACGTGGTTGATTTTAGCTCCAGCCTTAGCCAAGAGACCCTAACCGTTACCATTCCTCATTCTCTTTTGCCCTTGAACCCGGAACTTAGTTTTGTTGTAGATCACGGACAGCAGCTGGCATTAATTAAAGTACAGGATGACTTAGGAAATCCTTTACAACCTATTCAGTCTTTATGGGATGACCAATCCATTTTGCTTCATTTCGGATATTACGCTTCCATATTTGTTTCATCAGGGTCAGTTGCCACAAACGGCAGTTTTCAGGTGTATCCCAATCCATTGTCGGAAAAGTCGGTTTGGGAAGTTTGGCAAAAGGAAACCGGGTATATGGAACTCCGGGTGATTAATCAATTGGGACAAGTGGTTGAAACCCTTTGCAGCCAAAACGCATTGCCCGGCATTTACCGGAATGAATGGAATACCGAACATTTACCACCCGGAGTTTATTTACTTAGGTTGGAAAGCAACGGAAGCGTACAAACAAAAAAACTAATTAAATAGTCCTGAGTTTTATCAATGAAGGAAAAAAACATTTACAAAAGCACCCTCATCCTTTTTTGGGCGATCCTGACCTTTACTTTTCAAAGTGTCCGGGCACAACAAACCAAGGAGATTGTTTTCAGAGATATTTGGGTGTTTAACGATTCCTCCTCCATAGTTATAGGAAATTACGGGGTTATTGAACGCACGGTAGATAAAGGCAAAACCTGGACTACTCCCAAATCGAATACCAATAGCAACCTGAATGGGATTGTATTTAAGGATAAAAAAATAGGATTAATTTGTGGGACCAAGGGTTGTATATTGAAAACAACCGATGGTGGTAAAACCTGGACAGAGAAATTCAGTGGAACTACCTCCGATTTGTTGGAGGTAAAATATGTAGATGGAAAGAACTTGTACATCTCTCGTAAAAACGGTGGTTATCTGACCAGTCCGGATGGTGGTGAAACTTGGCTGGGAGGAGAGAACGAACAAACTCCCAAATCAAACCAAGCTTTATCCAAAGAGAAATCCGGCAATTTTCAGGAAGTAAAGGAGAAGTTGCATAAAAATTCGGATTTTGATGTGCCGAAAACAAACAAGAATACCGTTAAGCCAAAGGAGTCAAAAGCAAAACCCAAGGCTGAAACCCAGGACGAAGGGAAGTTTGTAGAATTGGAAGAAGGTCCGGTAACCAAGGATAGAGGATATGGATCCAGCAAAGACTCTATTGTTTCGTCCAAGCTGGGAGAATTGAGAGAATTTTGGTCCAAATACAATTACCTGGCCTCCAAAAAAACAGAATTCGAATCAATTTATGTGTTGAAAAAGGTTTTTGACATCAATCAAAACGATACCATGGATCGAAACGATATGGTGCAGCGGGTAAATTATGCCCAGATTGATGCGTTGAAAAGACAAATTGGTTTGTCGGTAGGTGGAAATTACCAGGAAAATTTTAATCCGGGAGTAGGAGCCAATGATTTATTGGTTTATAAGCGTCGCGCTCAGGTGGGACTGGATTGGAATATTTTGGGTGACGGATTGGTTAGCAGCAAGTACAAGCAAGAAATTTTGCGAAATGAAAATACAATTTTGGGATTGATACCGAAGAAGAATCTGACAGAGGCAGAGTACTTGAAAGTGTATCATTCCATCATTTATGCTTTCAACGAACATAAAATAAAACTGCTGCAGGAAAGGGAGAAAATTATTGAAGAAAAGATTTCTACCGCAAACGACCTCTTTGTTATGCAAAGTCTAAAGAAAATCGACCTGATGGAGATGATTCAACAACAGGTTGATGTGAAAAGCCAGTACCAAATTTACAAGGCTTACAATGAACAATTGGTACAAACCGAGCCTCAAACTATTCCTGTTAGTAAAGTTTTACCGGTGTTTGATATCGTTTCAGATCGCTTGTTTAATTATTCCATACAACAACAGAACGATAGCATAGTTAAGTTGAAAGCCAAAAATTACCAGCTTCAGAATAGCTTTTGGAATACGGTTGATCTTTCTGCCAATGTTCGGTATAACTACTATGATTTGGTTCAATCCACTTCCAGCACCCGGGATTTTGTTTCGGCCGGATTGAGTTTTTCCGTGCCTTTGCCTTTAAACCTCCAAGGGAAAAAGGCTGTGGTTAAAGAAAAAACAGCTTTGGAAGTATTTGATCAGAAAACCGAGCAAGACGCCCAAAATTCAGAATGGTTGAACCGATTGTACGAGTTTCGTTACAAGCTTAAACAGTATAACAACCTAACAGAAAGCCATAAGAAATATGAAGAGTTGGTTCGGTTGGAACGGGTGAAAGAGAGTTTGAAAAATTATGATTTCAATCCTATTTCAGCCTTAAATTATCTGGATGAATTGTTAGGAATGGAAATCGACATGCTGGACCTACAACAGCGCATGTATATTGATTTACTTGATATTTATATTAAGTCTTCTTCCACCAATGGAATTATGGACCTGGTTATGCCGTATGACGGAAGTAGAGTTGATCCGGAGCGCGATAGCGTTGAAACTTCCATGTACATCTGGAGCAAATCGTTTACCCGACATAACACCGACTTTATTAAAGAATACCTGAAACTCAATGGCTTGAAGAAAGCCTTGATTAGCCCGAATAAGAATCCCGACCAGGCAAGGGTAATTTCCAAACTCATCGATAAGTTGGAAAAAAACAACATCGACGTGGAGGCTCTCATTGGAAATAACAACCTGCTCAACGATCCGGATCCCGAATTGTATCTCACCCAATTAATGGCAGTTTATGACTTAAGCCAATTTGAAGCCATACACCTGGATGTAGAACCCCAGGCCATGCCCGAATGGGATGTAGACAAAGAAGGCGCTTTGGTAAAGTACATAGAAATGCTGAAACGGGTTAAGGATTTTTGCAATGAAAACAAATTAAAATTAAGTGTTTCCATTCCAACCTATTTCCCTCAGCCTACCTTATTGGAAATTTATAAGCTAGCCGATAAGGTGTATGTAATGGCTTATGAAAATGTAAAACCTGAATTCATAGCCAATAAATTAAGAGAAGAATTAGCCATTGGTCCAAATAAAACCATTGTAGCTCTTCGCTCCCAAGATTTTAAAAACCGACTACAACTCGAAAATTTGAAAAAATTCCTTCGTGCCGATTTGAAAGTGAAAGGCTTTGCATTCCACGATATGGAGGGATTTATCAATATGGAAAAAGCAAACGAAAATCGTTAAAACCTGTGTAACTTGAAAAGTGTAAATTTTAAACCCAAGTCAAGCTCCTTCCGAACCTTAAACGAAGAGGTTAAGGTAAAAAAGACCCGAAAAGTTAATTGGGACAGGCTATTCTACTTCCTGTTTTTCACCTTGGTCATTTTCGGATTGGGTTACTTTTTAGTGAGAAAGTACCTCTATGTTAAAGCCAACGGATTGGTTTTGTTCCAAAATGTTAGCATACGTATTGCTCAAGACTCCAGAATTGACAGCCTGTTGCGAGTGGAAGGCGATTCGGTGCACCTGGGCGATACCTTGTTTATCTATACCAAACTTACCGAGAAACCCTATTCCGCCATTGTTAAGGAACAAGTTAAACCTGTGCAGTCTGCACCTAAATCCTCTGGCGATTGGAAAGTAAAAGAAAGGTTTAATGTGGAGAAGGAAATGGCCGAAAACAATGTGGAAATAAAGACCGATGAAGCCATGGTAAAAGAATTACAAGGAGAATTGAGAGGTTTGGAAAATCAGGTTTCATTGGGATTGCTACCCTTAAGCCGTTTGGAAAGCGTAAAATCCGATATCCTAAAGTTGCAAGGGACTATTCAAAAACTTAAATCGTCCAATGCCCAGTTGCGTTCATTTTTATCGAAACTAAATACTGAACCGGTTGCTGACACAGCTTCCCTAAATAGGATTACATCGGTTGGTCTTTCCGATTCAGCCATTGCTATGGTTCCTTATTTGTCACCCATTGAAGGAATTCTTTCCCGAACCTATTTCTACCAATATGAAGTAGCTCCCAAAAATGAAATTATTATGACCCTTCAGAAAGATTCCGGATCCTTTGTTCGGGCCTATTTCCGTCAGGAAGATTGGTCAAAAGTGAAAGTTGGCGATGTGGTCGATCTTAGCTTCCCGGATGGTAATTCATGTCAGGGTGTTATTCAAAAAATCTATAACACCACTTTTGCCCTTCCGCCGGAGCTGCAACTGCAATATGAACCCGTACAACGAATGGTGGTTGGCGATATTTATCCGCTCAAGGACAAAAACACCTGCGACTGGAACACCTTCAATCGCAGCGGTGTAAAAATTAGCAAACCTAAATATTGGTAAGAACATGGTGATAATTGGAAATAAACTTAAATCGGAGGGATTGGATTTTGTTATTCTCGACGATAATTGGACCAATAAAATGGACGCTTTGGCTACTGCCGATGGAATTATTATTGATGCCAAAGACCCCGACTTTACTGCCTACTGGATTAAAAGGATCAGAACCCACCTGCAAACCGAAATTGCTTTTAAACCGGTTTTTCTTATCAACAACAGCAGCACCAACGACCCGATTGTTAATTCATTAAACGACGGTCTTCTGCTTTCATTTGATCAGTTGCAAGAGGCTGTTAATGAGGCAAAATCCATCAAAAGTCGCTGGGCTCACCTCCAAAATCAATCCCTGCCCACCTACGAAAGCCAAGCCTTTAAAAAAGTGCTGGATTATATGTACCTCCGTGGTACCCGAACCCTTAAACCCTATATCGATAGCCGATCCATCATTGGATATACCTATCCTGAATTGTTGGTTTCAGTGGATCGGGAAGAGGAGTTTCAATCCCTCGAATTGTTAGAATGGGCAGAAAAAGAAGGCTATATCTGGCCCGATTTCTTTGATAAAGTTTACCTCTGTAACAATTGCAGCGGAGGCTTTTTGTCCTACCGCGAAGTGTGCCCCCACTGCGATAGCTCCAATTCTAAATCAGAAGACCTGGTTCACCACTTTCCATGTGCTTATGTAGGTCCTATCTCCGATTTTCAAAATCCAATCGATAGCTCCTTGGTTTGTCCGAAGTGTAATAAAGCACTTCGTCATATCGGAGTAGATTACGATAAACCTTCCACCATTAACCATTGCAATAATTGCGACAAGGATTTTCAGGAAGTTTTTATCAAAGCCAAATGCGTTAATTGCTACCAGGATGTGGATGTGCAATACCTCAAATCCAAAAACTTAAACGTTTATAAACTCACCAAAAAAGGTCGTACCGCTTCAACCAATGGAATTTCTGTTTCCGATTTTGAAATGGAAGAGGTATTTGGCAGCCTGAGCATGCCCATGATGAAAACCATGCTTCATTATGAAATTGAGCGAATTCGTGCCAACCCTTCTCAACAAACCTCCATTGCCATGTTGTATTTCGAAAACAGTTGGGAATTAATAAATAAAGTGGGGAAAAAGGGCGAAAAGGCTTTGCTCGAAAGCATGGTGTCGGTTGCCCGGGAACACATTAAACCGACTGATTTTATTGCTCTCGAAAACAACTCAACCATGTATTTAACCTTGGTAAATGCCGATGCAAACGCTGCCAATGCTATGGTATCCCAGGTTTCGCGCTACATGGTGGATTTGATTAAAACTAATTTCAATGGTTTCGAACTGAAAATTTCTTCCAAAGCCAAAGATTTGGGTACCAATAATAACTCGGCTTTTTACCTAAAACAGCTTTCAGACAGTGTAATGTTGGTATGATCAACTACGTCGAAAATTTAATTGCCTTTGTAAGTAACCTGGACGGCCTCAAAATTGTCCGGTTTTTTTGGTTTTTTTTCTTTTTCGAACTAATCCGTTTCTTCCTTGTCGACCTTGTCATTCTCGTTTTTTGGAAACTTAGCTCCAAACGAAGAGCGAGAAAAAAAGCCAAAGCAAGAGCCCTGTTTTTGCAAGAAAATCCCTTGGTTTCCATTATTGTTCCGGGTCGTAACGAAGGCGAAAACCTCTATCAACTCGCCTACTCCCTTAAGGAACAAACCTATTCCAACTTCGAACTGATTATCATTGACGATGGCTCCGACGACGATACCAAAGTCATCTGCCAAAGCCTGTTGAGTCTCGGTTTGATTACTAAATTCTTACGTAACGATGTTCGAGGTGGCAAAGCTTCTGCCGCAAACCTTGGCCTGCGCTATTCCAAAGGGAAATTTGTGGTGCATATTGATGCCGACTGCTCCTTCGACCGCGATGCCATCGAAAATATCCTCATCCCTTTCTACGAAAATGAAAAAATTGGTGCCATCGGAGGCAATGTTCAGGTAAGAAATTACAATGAATCCTTGCTTACAACCCTGCAAGCCATTGAGTATTACGATAATATTTCCATTGGTCGAATTGCTTTAAGTCAAATTGGAATTTATCGCCAAATTTCCGGGGCTTTTGGCGCTTTCCGCAGGTCGGTGCTCGATTGCGTGGGTGGCTGGGATATTGGCCCGGGACTCGACGGCGATATTACGGTTAAGGTTCGTAAACTTAATTATCGCATTCATTTTGAGCCGACTGCAGTTTGTCAAACCAGAGTTCCGGCTACGGTAAAAAAGTTGGTTAAACAACGCCTCCGTTGGGATAAATCCCTCATCCGTTTCAGGCTTAGGAAGCATAAAGATGTTTTCTTTCCTACTCAATCTTTTAACTGGTCAAACTTTATTTCATTTGTTGAAAATATAACCTTTAACTTGATATTAAACTTCAAATGGTATATTTATATTTTGGATATATTTTTCTCTTATACTGGGTTAATTTTGTTTATTCTACCAATCAATTTATTCATTTATACGGTTTATAATTGCCTTAAATACATTTTGTTTTCATTCTTCAGAGAGCGAAAAAATGAGCCTGTTGCCTATTATTTGCCTTTTTTACCCCTGATGGTTTTTTACTTTGGCTATTTTTTAAGGGTGGTACGAACGGTGGCCTATTTACAAGAGTTTTTCCTTCGAAAATCGTACGAAGACGAGTGGAATCCGGCTAAATCGTCCAGACATGCCAAAGCCATGCGAATTTAGTTCCTTGGTTTCTTTGAACTTTTCCCCGGTTTAATGGTTTACTAGGTTTTTATACCAATTTTAATTTATAAATAGTCCGAAGGCTTTTATAAATTTAGATTGGTAAATGCCGAGTATACAGAATGTTAGGCCAATTTTCTCAATAAAAATTAATACCTAAAATTGGACTAAACATAATGTACATTCGGTATTTTTTATGCGGGCCCCCTTCCGCCACCATCTATTCCGGTAAACTTCTCCTTGTGGTGCACGTGGCGTTCGGGTCACGCTATCGGCTGTAGTCCTCGTCCCACTTGGCTAGCGCCGCGTGCTCCTGTGGGCTACTTGCCTCTATCGTTGCCCGAGGTGCAAACCCAAAAAGTATTGCAAGGAAATAGTTTGGTGGGATCTAAAAATGATGGTATCGGTTGGTTACCCCTCCCGAAGCATTTCGGGAAGAAGTTGTTATCAATTTAGTCAATAAAATTGATTTACAAATTCTTAATCGTTTAAATATTCCAGATGCTAATTCTGGGTTTAGGCAAAATAATGCGAAGCATAATTGGACTATTACAGATTTGTCATCGGTATGAAATCCTTGTATCTGAAGCAGTTGGAAGCTGTAGTAGATTTCTAATGCTGAATTCCATCTAACTAGCATTTAAATTCTTGTATTTCAGGCATTTGAAATAAATTGAATATTCATTTGAAGAAAGATTAAATAATGGAATAATGATTTTTATAACCGAATAAGCCCTTGCACAAAAGCCTGTTAGAACGCCGTGCGTTGGCCTGGCTCAGCACGGGGCGCGCCGCGGCTGTGAATTGATGT
>JAIBAJ010000130.1 GCA_019695265.1 Bacteroidia bacterium
TTATATTTTTCAAATTAGATGCTCTTAAATCGAACCATTTTGAAGGATATTAAACGAAAAATGGCGTCTAAAGGTGGTTTTTAGACAAACTGACGATAGAGGCAAGTAGCTCCAAGCCAACGCAGCGCCTAGCGGAGTGGGCTTGGACTACAGCCGAAAGCGTGACCCGAACGCCTGTGCAGGTTTTTGGGATTTAACACGTAGTTGGTTGGGCGGAAGGGAGCCCGCCTAACAGGAATTCAAAAAACTATCTATTCAGGCCGATTGACCTTTGCGGTAGACCCTCCTTTTACCTTACACCTACTGCCAATTGGAAATAATCCAATTATACTTCGCCATAATTTCCAGGTTGGACGATGGCTCTTGTTCTTTTCACCAATTAATCTAATCGTTGGAA
Organism: Bacteroidia bacterium; assembly: GCA_019695265.1. Classification (NCBI taxonomy): domain Bacteria; kingdom Pseudomonadati; phylum Bacteroidota; class Bacteroidia; species Bacteroidia bacterium. The sequence continues at coordinate 398 of JAIBAJ010000130.1, forward strand.
GGGGAATGGAACTTTTAACCAATTCCCGGCAAACCGGCATTTTGGAATTTATACCCGCAAACGCCTAGGCAAACAAGGCTGAACCAACCCTTACCAAGGTGCTTCCATGCTCCACAGCTAACAGATAATCGCTACTCATGCCCATGCTTATTTCTTTGAACCCGGCATCATGTAAAAAGTATTCCTTCTTCAAATCGGTAAAATACTTGTGCAAGGTTTGAAACTCCCCGGCAATTTGGCTCTGATTGTCGGTATTGGATGCCATACCCATAATCCCGGCCAAACGTACATGTGTTAGGCCGGCATATTCGAGTGAACCTAACAAGCCGGTTGCCTCTTCCCAATCGAGTCCGAACTTGGTTTCTTCCTTGGCCACATGGAATTGCAGCAAACATGCAATAACCCGCTGATTTTTCCGGGCTTCCTTGTCAATGGTTTGTAACAACTTCAAGCTATCCACCGAATGAATGAGGTGAATAAATGGGGCAATGTATTTAACTTTATTCGTTTGTAAATGTCCAATCAAATGCCATTGGATATCCTTGGGTAAGAGTTGGTACTTCTCTACCAAATCCTGTACCCGGTTTTCGCCAAACTGCTTGTAACCGCATCGGTATAATTGTTCAACCTCTGCAAGTGCCCTGTTTTTTGTAACTGCAACCAAGGTGGTAGTTGGTGGCAATTGTTGAAGTATATGGGCAAGATTTCCGGCAATGTTCATGGTTAAATTTCTTTCTTTTTAAAAAGCAAACTCAGGTAATAATAGCTTACCAAGGCAATTCCTATTAGAAAAAACACCAAAGCATAGTTTCGCAAACCATCATCGAAATAGAATTCACCTGCCATCCAAGTGGAATTGGCACTAATCCAACAAACTACAGCCAGATTATGGTAGCGCTCCGACGGGTTGTTCCAATAGCGGTAAGTGATATAAATGGCTAAAAAAACAGTCGGTAACACCATCAGCATACCCAAGGTGCGGCTTAGCATACACCAGCACAAATCTTTGATTAACCAAAGAAACACATGTGCATTTTCTATTTTACGGATGGCATCCATGGCGACCGGTTTAATTTAATCCTGGCTTTGATTCATAAACCGGGCTATAACCTCTCCTAAATCCCGGTGAATTTTACCATTGCTGGCGTTGATTTCCTTTCCAAACAAATAATCCTTTCCTCCCTTAAAGTCGCTCACTTCTCCCCCGGCTTCCTGAATGAGTATAATTCCGGCTGCCACATCCCAAGGCGCTAATCCATACTCGTAAAAGGCATCAAAGCGTCCGCAAGCTACATAAGCCATATCCGTAGCCGCAGAACCCAAACGCCTGATTCCACGGGTATGGTTGAGCAGGTATTTCATTAAATCCATGTAGGGGTTTAACCTACCATAGTTTTTATATGGGAAACCGGTTGCTAAAAAACTTTCTTCCATGGCAGACATTTCAGAAACCCGTATAGGTTTTCCGTTTAACCAGGCCCCTAAACCTTTAGCCGCATAAAAGCACTCATCCAGGTTAATTTCATAAATTATTCCCAATATGGGCGATTGGTCTTCTACCAAAGCCACACTGATGGCGAAACAAGGTAAACCATGAATAAAATTGGTGGTGCCATCCAAGGGGTCAATAATCCAGTTGTATCGCTCACCTTGACGGCTACTAGTGTTTTCCTCGGCAATAAATCCGGCCTCAGGGAAAATTTTTTCGAGCCCAGCAACCAATTTTTGCTCGGAAGTTTTATCCACATAACTAACATAATCATGCAAGCCCTTGGTTTCAGTTTGGCTGCGGTCAAACACCTTGGATTCTTGCCGGATATAAGCACCGACTTCAATCACTAAGGCTTTGGTTTGGAGTAAAATTTCTTCGCAATTTTCCATGCTAATCCTTGATATTAAAAACGCCGTTCCATTCAGCTTTGTTCTTACATTGATCCCATACTTCCAGCTTAACCCGGTAGCTACCCGGACTTAGCTTTGCACCCTTGATATTTTTTACTTTTCCGAACAAACGAGCTGTTTTGGCATCGTATTCAACCAAAACCCATTGTCCGTTTACCTCCAAACGGTAGTTGGCAATACCACTGAAGTTATCTCCAATCTTGAACATAAATTCGCTTTCCTGATACATTCCGCCCTTGGAATAAATGGTAACCGGCGTAATTCGTGGTTTAATGGTATCCAACATCACACAAAAACTACCAAAATGCTTTACTTTTTGGGTTATTTCATTGCCTCGCAAGGTTCCGCCTTCATAGGACCAGGAACCGGAACCGCTTCGGTATGCCATGACTACTTTTTCGCGAAGTGGTCCGGAAATATCACCGGCTATCCGAATAGCTACACTCACCGGCTGATACACCGGAATGTAAGGGTTGGCTAAAACATATTCCGGACTAAGCGCACCCGCCGGTTTGGGAAGTTTAGATACCGTAAAATCCAGGGTATCCAACAAGGAATTTTCAGGAAATAGAATATGCAGGTCATTGTCTTTATAAAAACCGGGCACTGCACAAGGAATAGGTTTTCCTCCAATTAAACGATCGGTTGGTTCCAAACCATTAAACTGTAACTTAAACTTTACTTCCCTAAAATTCCCTTCAATATCTCCAACAATTAGGGAGACATGGTGTATTTTCCCATCGTTTTTCCATAACCAACCCGGACCTTTCTCAATGCCTGAGAAATTTACACAACCCTGAGCAAAGAGTTTTTGTATAGTCCCTTTACCATGCATTTTTCCTTCAAAGTCAATTAATCCGTTAATCTGCCTGGTTTCGCTAAAGGCAAACTTATCCAGCTTTTGCTTAAATACCAGCTGACTATCAATAAACAAGGCAAGGGAATACACCCCATTGGCATTTGACGACCCACTGGCGCGGTCGGTTGCCGAAACTCCTATTCCAACTTTTCCGGTTACTTGTATTACCGGTCCAATGGTTAATCCGGTTTTGGTACTTACCGGAAAACTTTTATTACCCAACAAGCCATTTACCTTTCCGCCGGGTTGGAGCGGGAATATGGTTATGGAAGAAACATCCGGCGCCACCTGATCCTTGATTCGGAAACCTTCTTCCTGGGGATTAATGATTTCTTCGGTAGCAGCATCCCTAATTTCAAAGTGGAGGTGGGGTCCGGCACTGCTACCGGTATTTCCGGAAAATGCAACCAAATCACCCTTTTTAACTTGCAAACTATCGGCGGCAGGAAAATATTCAATCTCAAACCGCTCTGCATCACATTGCTTTTTAAACACATAATCGGCAATAGCACCGTTAAACTCTTTTAAATGGGCATAAACACTTACTTTGCCATTGGGATGGGTAATGTATAATGCTTTTCCATATCCGGCCGGACCTACTCGTACCCTACTCACATAACCATCCTGAACAGCATAAATAGGTAGACCTTCCTGAGAGTTGGTGCGTATATCCAATCCGGCATGGTAATGATTGTTTCGAACCTCGCCGAAATTTCCCGACAACAAAATGGGGATATCCACCGGCAACCGAAAACCGGATTGAGTCCAACCAAAGAATGGAAATCCGGATAACACCAGGCAAACCATCCACCACCAAAAACCGTACTTCCCTTTATTCATAACGTATTTATTTCTCTCTATAAACCACATCCAACAAGGTTTGTCCAACAGCCTTGAGGGAGTTTTTATCCAAATTTTCAGGAGTATCGTTCAAAGTATGCCAATATTTATAGAAATTGGAAGGGGTGCTTCGGTCGTGTTCAATAATATCAATGGTAGGAATTCCAGCCAATTGATTGATATAATAATGGTCATCCACAATGGGTTGGGTAAGCTCATTGGAGAAACGGTTGTAATAACCAAGACGTGCAGCGGTATTCCACACCTTCGTCACAATAGATGCTGCATTTTGTACCGAACCTCCTTCTTGAGTGTAAACCGCATTAGGCCCTCCAACCATATCCAATAAAATACCATACCTCGGTCTATATCCCGGAACGTGGGGGTTTTTTGACCAATACTGAGAACCTAAACAATAGCTATCAGGCATTTGTTCCTGCCCCATTCCATCGGGTTGACCATAATCTTCGGCATCGAAAAAAACAAGATCTACCCCAATTCGAGGCGGATTTTCCTTAAAAAGCCTGGCTAGTTCCATCAACACTGCCACTCCACTACCACCATCATTAGCCCCGTCAATAGGCTTGTTTTTGGTAGTTGGATCCTGATCCGAAAAAGGGCGGGTATCCCAGTGAGCGCATAGCATAACCCTTTCCGTATTGGCAGAATTAAAGCTGGCAATGATGTTTCGGGCCTTTAATTGCTTTTTGTCAAACGATAAAACGGTAGCCTTTTGCTGAATAACCGTATCGGCCAGTTTTTTTAGCTCGGCAACCATCCAATCGCCACATTTCTGATGTCCACTACTGTTAGGAACTCTGGGACCAAAACTGACTTGTTTCTTAACCAGGTCAAAGGCTTTATTTTCATCAAATGTTGGGATGGAGATAGACTCCAATTCTTCCTTAGGCTCCGGATTGGGCTGATCGGGTTGTTTGGGTTCATTCCCACAAGCCGAAACTAACAAGACAATTCCCAGCGTAAGGACTTTCAGTTCTTTCATGGAACAAAAATAAGGGATGATTTCTGCTTTTTCCAAGCATTTTCAGTCAGTTATCCAAATCCATTTGTTGAGTGTTTTACTTCCTGTGTAAGTTAATACTGTTAAAACCCTGAGAGGAAGCAAACAGACTTAAGCAAAAGATCTAGACAGAGCCAAAACTTTGATTCGCAGTCAATTTTCTAGGTTGCACCCGGGCAACGATAGAGCCAGGTAGCCCACAGGACACCTACGGCGTTAGCCTAGGTGGACGAGGACTACAGGCGATAGCGTGACCCGAACGCCATGCACAATTATTGGGAGCTACAATAAACCATCGGAGGCGGAAGGGGGCCCGCCTAATTTTTCAAAACAATAGTATCCTTAACCTCAACCTTATTAAGGAAAAAACCCACAAGATCAGCATAGTCAATTTTACTATCATTTTTTTTTTCATCTTTGGAAACCAAACTATTTGAAAAATGAAAAACCTGGCTTTTGTTCTTTTCTCCTTACTTAGCATTGCACTTTTTTCGTGTAACCGTTGTTACGACTGCCAACGCAAATGCGGAACCTGCACCAATGGATTTGTTATTGTTGCCGGATGCGATGGAGATTCCATTTTAGATGGAGCTTCCGTAGATGCCTGGAAAGCCTATTTTGAGTCCCAGGGATATACTTGTACTTATAACAATCCGCCATCAGAAGAAGTTTGTGGAAGTGAAGACAAAAGCACCTACACCGATAAAGGATATACCTGCACTTCCAAATAGGATACGTTGAGGCAAGTTGGGCTATTGTTTTTTGCGTTATCATTAAGCCTGTCAGCCTGCAAAAAACAACCATTTACAGCAATTACCACGGTAGAAACTTTTCTGGAGGATGGACTGGATTGTCATTGGTCGCCCAACCCAAATGGCAAAATTGTTTATTCCACCAAGGGAAGTGATTCGTATTACGATGTACATATCTCCCTTCCGGATGGATCCGATAAGTTTTGCATCAGTTGCGACAAGGCCGAACTTCCTAACCGTCATATTTCCAACCCGGCCTGGCATCCTTCGGGCAAATGGGTGGTAATGGTGGTTGAAAAGGCTACCCATCCGGGTTCCTCTACTGATGCCTTACCCGGTTTTGGAGCGTATTGCGATATTTGGATTGCCAACACCCAGGGTACCCGGTTTTTTAAAATAGTGGACATACCCAACGACTACGATCACGGAGTTATAGCACCCAGGTTTTCACCCGATGGAACCAAACTATGCTGGACTCACCGGGTGAAACAACCCAACCTGCTGGTGCCCAAGCAAAATGCAGGTTATTGGGTTATTAATGTAGCCGATTTCAGTTTTGGAACAGATAGCATCCCGGTCGTTCAAAACATTCATAGTATCAAACCCGGCGAAGATGCCTTTTACGAAGCCTATGGCTTTTCTCCGGATGGAAATCGGATTATTTTTTGCAGTTGCATGAACCAATTTTCCTTTCTGGATGAGCATATCTATACCATGAATTTGGATGGAAGCGATGTAAAAAAACTAACCGAAAAGGATTACAATGAACATGGTTTTTACACCCCTGACGGACAACGCATTGTTTATATGAGCAGCACCGAAAGTTCGGCCAAAGGAACAGATTGGTGGATAATGAATACCGATGGAAGCAACAAAAAACGATTGACTTATTTCAATGAATCGAATAGTAATCAGTATACCGGAGGCGCCGTTTGGGCCGGATTAGGCTCATTTGACAGTACCGGAACCCGTTTCGTTGGCGGTGTTCAAAAAAGCTTAACCACCCAGGAGGGCCGGATAGTGTTGGTTGATTTGAATGGGGAATAGTTTTTTTATTAGGCGGGCCCATTCGCATAAAAAGTTATTCTTTGAACAAACATTAGCAAGGCTCATGGCCGGGCTATACGTTCCAAGTCCTCGCCGCCCTGGCTAGCGCTGCGGGCGTCTGTGGGCTTTCCACTTCTATCCCTGCCCGAACGGAACCTCTACCTTTGGTAAATTATCCTTGGCATTTATTTTAAAAAGGCACTTCCGAATCGGCAATATCATCCATTCTCGAACCACGGGTAATGGTTTGTGCCGGCGATGGTAAATCAAAATCCCTGGATGGTGCCAATGCTCCACCAAAACTTCCACCTTCGCTATACTCGTCGTTTAAGCTATCCAAATCAGCAAATTTTCCCAACCGGTCTATAAACTTCAAATTAATCTCGGTTGTCTTTCCATGACGGTTTTTGGCAACAATAATTTGAGCCACACCTGCCATGGAACGTTGGTCTGCATCTTCCGTTAATCCATAGTACTCCGGACGGTAAATAAACATAACCATGTCGGCATCCTGCTCAATCGCACCCGATTCACGTAAGTCACTTAACATTGGTTTTTTATCCCCGCCACGCTGCTCCACCGAACGGCTTAACTGACTTAAGGCAATAACCGGGATGCTTAGCTCCTTAGCCAAAGACTTTAACGATCTGGATATGGTAGAAATTTCCTGTTCACGGGTACCTTTTCCTTCTGCTCCACCGGCAGTCATCAATTGCAAATAGTCGATAATAACGCATTGAATATTATGTTGTTGTGCCAACCTTCTGCATTTTGCTCTCAACTCAAACACCGACAATTGGGCCGTATCATCAATAAACAAAGGAGCATCAGCCAACCGGGCAATTCGATTGTGCAAAATCTCCCATTCAAATGGCTCTAAATTTCCCTTTTTCAACTTCTCGTTCGACAAGCCGGTTTCGCTAGAAATTAACCTGGCAACCAACTGTATACTCGACATCTCCAGGGAGAATATTGCAACCGGACGACGAAATTCAACTGCCATGTTTCGAGCCATACTCAAAACAAAAGCCGTTTTACCCATACCCGGACGAGCAGCTAAAATCAATAAATCCGATTTCTGCCAACCATTCGTTAACCGATCCATCTCCGTAAATCCGGATGGAACACCGGTTAAACCTCCGTCGGCTTGTGAAGCAGCCACCTCAATTTGTTTAACCGCCAAATGAACCAAGGTCGACATACGATCGTAGCTCTTGATAATATTTCCATCAGCAATTTTGAAGAAATTGGTTTCAGCTTTATCCAGCAAATCAAATACGTCGGTAGTATCATCATAAGCATCCTGAATAGTCTCCGTACTAATACGAATCAACTCCCGGGCAATGTGCTTCTGTAAAATAATTTTGGCATGGTACTCCGTATTTGCCGACGATGATACCCGATTGGATAACTGCGAAATATAATACGGTCCACCCACAAAATCCAAGGCCGCATTAGACCTCAACTTTTGCGTTACAGTTAAAATATCCACCGGTTGGCTCTCCGAAAAAAGCTGCTGTATGGCTTCGTAAATCTTTTTGTGTGCTTCCTTATAAAAACATTCCGGTTTTAATAAATCAATAACTGAAGTTAAGGCATCCTTCTCCAACATCAATGCACCCAAAACAGCCTCTTCCAACTCCACCGCCTGAGGAGGCAATTTGCCATTCTCTAAACCCGCAAATGCCAGGTCTGCCTTGGTTTTTCTTCTAAAATCTCGGTTTACTCGTTCTCCGGTTCCTTCCATGGTGTAAAAGTAACTACAGGCCTATCTATTCTTTTAACTTTGTTTTCAAGTTTGGACTTTCAGCCCAAAGTGATGATGCTATTAATCTTAGCTTAACATTTCAGTATCAATGCTAAACGCTGAAATATTTTTTTTCAATTCACAGGATATCAACCGCAGTTCACATCTTATGAACAGGTTTTAAGTGGATTTATTAAAAATACTACCTTAATTCTTGGCTTCGACTTTTTTCCATTTGATGGTGCACCCAATTGCCTTGGTGCTTGAAGGGTCAGGATTTGCTCCATCGTTTAATTGCGAAATGGCTCTTTCAACATATTTAATAGTAACAGCCTTCTCGTCGTCGCTGTTGTCGTCAATTGCTCCAATGTATTTTACCACAAAAGCATTGTTCTTATTCTCCAACACAAATACATGCGGGGTTTTTAAAGCACCAAAAGCTTTGGCTACCTCCTGAGTCTCGTCAAACAAATAGGGAAAGGTATACCCCTTTTCTTTTGCCAATTGCTGCATGTTTTCAAAACTATCGTCAGGTTCTACCTTGGGATCATTTGAAC
>JAIBAJ010000131.1 GCA_019695265.1 Bacteroidia bacterium
CGGTGCAACCGGACCAACTGGTGCTGCCGGATCAAATGGTACGAATGGAACAAACGGTGCAACAGGTGCAACAGGTGCAACCGGACCAACTGGTGCTGCCGGATCAAATGGTACTAATGGAACAAACGGTGCTACTGGTGCAACAGGTGCAACCGGACCAACTGGTGCTGCCGGATCAAATGGTACGAATGGAACAAACGGTGCTACTGGCGCAACCGGTGCTACTGGCGCCACAGGTGCTACCGGAGCCGCAGGAACCAACGGAACCAATGGATCTAACGGAGCAACAGGTGCCACAGGGGCAACAGGAGCTACCGGAGCCGCAGGAACCAATGGATCTAACGGAGCAACAGGTGCCACAGGGGCAACCGGTGCTACCGGAAGTTTTGCGAATGGAACAGCTAATGGCCAAACCCCTCATTGGAATGGATCACAATGGATTATCGATAATTCAATAACTGTAATTCAAGGTCCATCAGGAAATACCTTAGTAGGTATTCTTGGAACACCTTCCAATTATGACGTTGAATTAGGTCCACAATATGGAAAAGTTAAATTTGCAGATAATTCAGAAACCATTCTTAATAGCTCAGTGATAGTTACTTCCAATGGATATGGTTCAACTGATCAAATATTAAGAGCTAATTCGAGTGGATATCTTAAATGGAGCGATGAGGCAGATCCAAGAGTAGGAAGCCTAACAGATGGAATTGTTCCTTTTTGGTTTGCAGACGCAGATGAACTTGGAAATACCTCAATGTATTATGATGGAACTAATATCGGTATTGGAACAACTATACCATTAGCCAAATTAGATGTAAATGGAGGTTTTAAAGTTAATTCTGGTGCAAATATTTCAGGTAATATTACCCTTAATGGAACAAATGGTGCAGCGGACTATTACATGGGCTGGAACACAAACAATAGCAGACCTGAATGGATTAGTCTCTCTGCTGCTATTTCCAATGGTGAAACCGATCCAAGAGTAGGTGCATTATCAGATAAATACGTACCTAGATGGAATAACACCTTATTTAAGTTAGAAAATAGTAACATTTATGATAATGGAACAAATGTTGGTATCGGAACAACAACCACAAGTGCTAAGCTACATGTTAAGTCTTCCACCTCATTAACCTCAGTTTTTGATATGGGAACAAATGGTTATATTGCCCTGAATGAAGATGGAGTTTACAGAGGATACCTAGGATCATTTAGTTCCGCAGTTTCACCTAATGATATTGACTTTGGAACCGGAGCAGGAAATAGCACAGGGGCGTTACATTTGACCATTCAAGCTACACCAAGGTTAACCATTTCAACTTCAGGTAATGTTGGAATTGGAACCACTGCTCCTGCAACTAAATTGCATGTTACTGGTGGAAATGCCTTGTTTAATGGCAATGTTTCCATAGGAACCAGTGAGGCATCATACAAATTGTATGTAGAAGGAGACATACATGGCACAAATGACGTTACCGGAAATGGAGATTTTGTGTCTGGTGGAGAGCACCGCTACTACACTGCACAAAATAGGTATTTAACGCTAAATCCTTACAATTTTACTAAACGAATTGGTGGAGATGTTCCAGTTTCTGATGGTGTGGAACTAAATAATTATTTCTACTCAACGATTTCTGAACCTTACCTCTATTTTTCCGGTTCAATAACTGCAACTTCAACCAGAACAGCTATTGCACCTGTTCAACTGCCGGATGGCGCAACCATAGCTTCAATAACTTTCCATGTATATGATGCAGGAAATTCCAACATTACTTGCTCATTTGAAAAAATACCATATACAACAACCGGTGTTGCACCAACTGTGATTTCATCAGGTTCAAGTTCCGTAACTTCTGGAGCCCAAACTTTAACCTTTAGTCCAACAAGTGAAGTAATTTCAAATTCAACTTACTCCTATTACATCGCAGTTACTATTCCTTCTGTTACTTCTGCACTTTTCAATTCTACCTATCGTCTTAAAGATGTTCAAATAGCGTATAAAGTATCTAAAACAGATTAGTAAATAATTATTTATGAAAAGCCCCAAATTCAAATGGTATATCTATTTTGGATTTGGGGTTCTTTTTTTGTTCTTCTTCTATTATAGAGAATTGATTGCTTACGGATTAAATGCAGGATTTGGTCAAGCTAAAATTCTCCTTTTTGCTCAAAAAAACCAAGTTGCATTAAACTCTAAAAAATGGTCCTCGGAAGAAAAAAGGAAAATTAAACTAATCCAAGATGTAAAAATATTTGCGGTTAATGAACTTGGATTAATCGACAACGGAAATTATGAATCCATTTATGATCAACAAGGTAAACCTCTCGTTTGGGTTGTAACAGCCTGTAAACCATATGCTTTTGAAGAGAAAAAATGGCATTTCCCATTCGTAGGAAATTTGAGTTATAAAGGTTTTTTCAATTGGCAGGATGCTAATCACGAATCAATCAATTTAAAAAAACAAGGTTGGGAAACAGGAATTGGAAAAGTATCCGGATGGAGTACATTAGGATGGTTCAAAGATCCAATTTTATCCAGCATGCTTTCAAAAGAGGATGGTAACCTTGCAGCACTTATCATTCATGAAATGGTTCATGGAACTATTTACTTAGGGAATAATGTTGAGTTTAGTGAAAATATTGCCGATTTTATTGGAAACAAAGGAGCGCAATTGTATTTTAAAAGTAAAAAACTAAAACATTCTGAAAAGGAATTCAATTCAACATTGCAAGCAGACCTATTTATGAATTCTTATTACCTATCCTGGAAAGATAGTTTAAACCACATTTATAAAACAAGCCCGCCAAGCCAATTAGAATCCCAAAAAAGAAATACAATCAGAAACATTTATCAAGGAATTTTCAAACTTCCAATTTCAAAAGAAAGAAAGGCAAAGGAATTAAGAAATGCAAAATGGCTCTATTTGGAAGGCAACGATTTCCTGATGTCTTATGTGAGGTATGGGAACCTTCAAGACAGCCTAGAAAATGTATATAGACATACCTTTAACAACAATATTAATCGGTTCATCGAGGTAATTAAAACCCAACAACATTAATCAAATTTAATTTTCTTCCCTCTGGTACCTTTAAATCTCTCCCAAAAGGACTCTCTATCTTCCAGGTTAACAAAATCAGGTTTAAGAGCTAAACTAGGATTAATGGCTGGCAACCAATGACTTGTTTGCATATCAATTCTTTGAAAAACTATAGGTACAATTTGAACTTCTGGGCAGTGCTTATGAATAAAAGATTGAACCATTATTGTTTGAAATGGATCTGTTGCCAATGCTACCTTTTTAAATCCCAATTTTTGAGCCATTTTCCAGGAATAATAAACATTCTCTGTGCTATGCTCTGCCAATGTCTCAGCAAAAGTATTCTGCGCCGGAATCCCCAAACTATCAGCTATCATTTTCATAATGGCCCCTTCAATGTAAGGGCTATAAACCGCCGAACCAGAGAAAATAATATTCTTTGTTAGTTTCTGTTCAAATAAATATTTGGCCCATAAAATTCTTGCTCTAAAAACCGAACTCGTAGCGGAATCACCAAAAGGCACACCCGGCACTATAACTGCATCAAATGGCATGTGTTCCTGCGCCCTCTTATAAGAAGAATGGGTATAAGATGTTGCGATAAAACATCCGTTGAAAACTAGAGAAAAAGAAAGAATGGCAAGTAGAAATAGTAATTTCCTTGCTGTCATGGTTGTTGTTTTAAAATGGTCCATAAAAATAGTTCTTATCTCAATCCTTCCGATTAACCTTTAACTTTTTTAACTTAATTAATCGATTACTTACTTATTTTCTAAGTGTAAGGCCCATTTTGAAACAAATATCCAAGAATGGGGTTACAAGGACTGATTTTATTACTATAAATGAGGAAAGCAATACTTTTTTATTTTTTACTTTTATTCTGCAATTATTATGCTCTTAGTCAGCCCGGACAAGAAGAAACTGACTTTTCAGGAATTCAAAACCCAAAAGATATTCGAGAGAACATTAAGCTCCTAAAAAATCTTTATAATCACTACGCATTTAAGGATCCCGCAAAAGCACATAGTTATGTTTTAAAAGCTATTGATTTAGCTGAGAAAATCCATGACAAATCTGAAGTTCAGCAGCTTTACCATCACATGGGTGAAATTTACCGTGCTAATGGGAATTACTCACTTGCCATCGAATACTTCCTGAGATCGCTCTCCATCATCAAAGAACTAAAAATGGTGGATGCTGAAATATTCGCTTACAACGATATCGGTAATTGCTACTTTGAAATCAATGATTTTGACCATGCCCTAGTATATTACCAAAAGGGTATTTTATTAGGTAAAAAATCTCCTAAATACCGTTTCGCTTTAGCAGTTTCACTAAACAATGAAGGTTTAGTATTTACTCAAAATGGTGATTATCAAATGGCATTAGCCAATCACTTAAAAGGTTTAGAACTTAGAAAGGGAAGTAATGATTTTAGCTTATTAGCACATTCCTATAAATCAATTGGTATAGACTATACCATGTTGAATGTTTATGATTCGGCAGAATACTTTCTTAACAAAAGCATAGAATCTAATTATAAAATTGGTGATTCCTTGCAACTCTCCACCGTGAATTCTTTGAAAGGGGAATTGTATACAATCAATGGCCAATTTGCTAAAGCTGACTCCTGCTTCTTATCAGCAGAATCATATTTTAAACGCCAAAGAGCCTATTCCCCACTTGCCAAAATGTACTTAAGATGGGCCGAAAGTCTGGTTAAAAAGCAGCAATACCCTAAAGCAGAAACTCTCTTTGGATTTGCTATTGAAAATGCTAAAATTGCCAAGGCTGACCCATTAATTAGCGCAGCCTACCAAGGACTAATTAGTCTTCTTCAAAAAACAGGAAGAAATGATCAGGCCTTTGAACATTACAAAAAACTGGTTGAGATGAAAGATGGTATTCTAACCAGACAAATGCAGCAAGCTTTTGATTTAGCAACTAGTCAGGATGAAATTCATAAACTCGATAAACAAATTTCTGCCGCCAAGCTTGATAAATCTAAAGCTGACGACAAAATCAAAGCTCAATCATTTCGACTTAGAGTGATGCTTGGTGTAAGTCTTGTAGGAATTTTAGTTTTTATTCTAATGCTTTGGACAGCCCTCGTATTACGAAAACAAAACAAAGGGCTCAAAATTGCTACAACTAGAGCAGAAAATGCCTTAAAGGCAAAATCAGACTTCCTGAGCAATATGAGTCATGAAATTAGAACTCCAATGAATGGCATTGTTGGATTCACTGATTTATTGCTATCTGAAAACCTGGGAATAAAAGAAAGAGAATTTGTGCAAAGCATCAAGTTCTCAGCCGATAATCTGATGGTTATTATCAATGACATTCTGGATTATAGCAAAATTGAAGCAGGTAAACTTTCCCTTGAAAAAGCTGACTTTAACCTTCACGCTCTTATCAAAGAACTTAGCCGAAACTATCATATTCAATCTAAAGCCAAAGGTTTACATTTTGAACTTAAAATGGACGACAATGTGCCCACCATGATCAAAGGTGACCCGGTAAGAATGTTCCAAATTTTAGGGAATTTGTTAAACAATGCTATCAAGTTTACCACCGAAGGCAATATCTATTTCTCCATCAAGATAGATGCTGACGGAAAGCAATTATCATTTTCAGTCAAAGATTCAGGAATAGGAATTGCTCCAGAAAAACAAAAATACATCTTCGAAAAATTCACCCAGGCAGAGGAAAACATTACCAGAATCTTCGGAGGTAGCGGATTAGGTCTTCCAATTGCAAAAAAACTGGCCGAATTAATGGAAGGAGATATCCTTGTTCATTCAATCATTGGCCAAGGTTCTGAATTTACCCTGGTAATCCGAAACTTCCATTCCGAAAAAGCCATCGTACCTGTACCTTCTGCTGAACCAAAAATCCTGGAAGAAAAACCCAAAGTATTGACAATGCCGACAGCAAAAAACAATAAGGTGCTGAGTGTTGACGATAATTCGGTTAACCAGAAAATTATCGGACTTATGCTTAAGGGATTAGGTTACGAAGTTGATTTTGCAATGGGTGGTAAAGAAGCCTTGGATTACATCGAGAAAAACAACTACCTCTTCATCCTTATGGATTTTCACATGCCTGAAATGGACGGGTTTGAAACTACCCGAATTATTCGTGCTCTTAATTCGGAATCCAAATCAAAAACTCCAATAATGGGAGTTTCTGCCGATGTTTTTGAAAATGCAAAAAATTCAGCTATTTCTTCAGGAATGAACGCCATTTTACATAAACCAATTAAGAAGGATGACTTAGCTAACTTAGTGACCGAAATCTTAGAAAAAGGTCAGGCTGGAAAATTAGCTTCTTAAAAGAGAAATTTTGGCAAAATTTTTACTTATCCGATTCAGTTCTATCGGTGATATTATTCTCACCACCCCTATTATCCGTGCGCTAAAGGAACAAGTGCCGGAAGCAGAAGTTCATTTTCTTACAAAAAAGAACTTTGTAGGGTTGGTAAAGCATAATCCATACCTATCCAAAGTTTTCGAATATGATAATTCTCTTGCTTCACTGCTGGCCGATTTAAGAAAAGAAAACTACACGCATATACTCGATTTACATAAAAACTTAAGGTCTGCACAAGTAGTTATTTCCCTTAACAAACCAAGCACCAGCTTCGATAAACTAAACATTGAAAAATGGTTGGTTGTAAATTTAAAAGTAAATAAACTTCCGAAAGATCATTTGGTTGATCGTTACTTTAAAGCCTTTTCCAAGCTCGGTATTCATAATGACAATCAAGGACTAAATTTCTTCCCTGACCCTACCTCCCAAATCCCAGAACTTCCTTCAAATTTCTCGCCATATTTCATGGTTTGGGCCATAGGTGGAACACATTTTACCAAGCGTCTTCCTCCTGAAAGCATTCGATCCACTCTTGAAAAAATCACATACCCTTGCATCCTTCTTGGAGGAAAAGAAGATGAAACCACCGGAGAATCAATAGCTAAAGGACTACCTCATGTGCTAAATCTTAGCGGTTTAACTTCAATAGATGAATCTGCCCTTCTGATTAAGGCTTCCAAACTAGTGGTATCAAACGATACCGGCATGATGCATATCGCGGCAGCATTTCGGAAAAAAACTATAAGCATTTGGGGTAACACCATTCCCGAATTCGGCATGTATTCTTATCAGGAACAATCCAATGTAATTAATATGGAAAACTCGGATATCAAATGCCGACCTTGCTCCAAACTTGGATTTTCCAATTGTCCTCAAAAACATTTCCAATGTATGAAAAACCATTCCATCGAGGCATTGATCTCCAACATCAACACCTTTTGGAATTAGATTATTCCGTACAAACTATTTCCTTTTTCTCCTAACCTATCAACCTTTCTTTCGATATCCGGTGATTTTTCCAGCACTGGTGCATGATGAGGCTTAATTCGGGCGTCAATCAAAACCGAACCCCTGCAATACCAATGCTTATTTTCGAAACCGGTTTGCAATCCTTGTATATCATGACTTGGATTACTCCTGGTGAAACTTACCCATAAGAAATTAGATAAATTTTCAGCAACAAAGGAACTATCATCGCAAATGATCCACAAAGGAAACTTAGATTGAATTTCAAGCGCATTGTTTCTAAAATGCAGATCTAATCGTTCGTATTCCTTTGCCGCCTCCTCAGCCATGTAACGTGGTGCTTGGATGGCTAAAACCCCAGGCATAACTACCTTAGGTAAACTAAATCCTGTTGGTAAAGTAAATTCACCCGGAATTTCTTTACCCAGTTCCCGCTTTTTTTCACCTGCACAAGCAAATACCACTTTTGAACCTGTATTCAATCCATCCCCACTGTAATCCAAGGTATCTATCGAAGTTTTGGTATAAAAATGGATATCCCTTGTTGGATCAAACCTCTCTAAAAAATCAGTAAAAAAATGGGCAATATCATGGGTATCTAACTTTTGTCCGGGTGCCGGAGCGGAAATAAATAAAAACTTTGCCAATGATAACTGCCCTGTTCCTAATACATGGTTAGCTATGGTAAGTATTTCCTGAGGCTGAACCACAGGCATATATGGGGTATATCTTTCCTTTCCCACGGCTAATAACAGTGGATGAACCCCTGCTGCATCAACTGCATGAACCTCTTGTAACCCAGGAATCTCAGACGATATTCCACCTCCTACCATTTCATGTATCAAAGCGCCAAAACTTGTATCCTCTTGAGGTGGACGACCAACTACCGTAAATGGCCAAATCGCATTTTCTCTGTGCCAAACCTTGTGAACCTTCATTACGGGAAAATCATGAACTAAGCTATAATAACCTAAATGATCCCCAAATGGACCTTCCGGCTTATTTTGATTGGGATAAACTTCTCCGGTAATTACAAAATCAGCCTCTGTGCTAATACAAAATCCATCCC
>JAIBAJ010000132.1 GCA_019695265.1 Bacteroidia bacterium
TGTCCGATTGAAATATGGTCTCTATGTTGGTCACCTGTCAAAATGGTCTGTCTTTGTGCTTTTGTTTAAATTTCAGGTCGGTCGTTTGTCGTTTGCACGGTCGTCCTACCATTGGCTATAACGTTTCGCTACCTTCCAATTTATATCTTCTACCCAACCAACGGTATGCAAATATGTGCACTTTTTATTAAAACAAAAACAAAAAACTATATTAATTTATTTGCAATAAATAGTCAAAAGGCTATGTACTAAAAAACATGAGCTATCTACCTAAATTCAAGCCAATAGCTCTTAATTTAGTTGCACTTACCTGATTCTTAGCTAAGTTGCAATTGAAAAAAATGCCCGGACAGGATTGCAACAGTCCAACTTTGCACTTCAGCCATCGGGTAGGGATAGCAGTGGAAAGCCCACAGCCACCCGTGGCGCTAGCCCGGGCGGCGAGGACTTGGAACGAATAGCCCGACCATGAGCCTTGACCAACTATGCATCAACCCACCCTCCCTGCTGCGAATGGGACCCGCCAAATAAAAAAAAAGGGAAACTTTCGTCTCCCTAATTTTTCCTCTGAATAAGTGCTTTATTCAATGGCTAGTAATTTCCTGGCCTTGGGCATTACCCAAGCCTTGAACTGTGCCGCCAATAAATACATCACCGGAACTAATATCAAGGTGAGGAAGGTGGCAAATGCTAAACCGAATATCATGGTCCAACACAAAGGTCCCCAAAAGGCAACACTGTCGCCCCCTAAGAAAATATGTGGATTGAACTCGGTAAACAAAGTCACAAAGTCTATGTTTAATCCAACTGCCAATGGAATTAATCCTAAAATGGTGGCTGTAGCAGTTAATAATACCGGCGTCATACGGGTTTTTCCGGCCTCAATAATGGCAGGTTTTAACTCGTAACCCTGAGACATCAGGTGGTCGGTGAATTCAACCAACAATATTCCATTTCGAACTACAATACCGGCCAAGGCCACAATTCCAACACCGGTCATGAGGATGGAAATGTCCATACCAAAGATGGCAAAACCAAGCAATACACCAATAATGGATAAGAAAATTTCGGAAATAATTAAGACCATTTTGCTCAAACTGTTGAACTGGGTAACCAGGGTAATAACAATAATGGCAATGGAAATTAATAAGGCCTGGAATAGGAATCCGGCGGTTTCTTGCTGCTGCTCCTGCTCACCGGTCATGGAAACGGTAACGTCGGGAGGCAGTTGGTAATTGTCAATGGCTGCCTGCACCGCAGCTACAACCTCGTTGGGGTTGGCATTGGCTAAAACATTGCTGCCCAAAGTAATTACCCGTTTTTGGTTTTTACGACGTATGCTACCATAACTGTTTTCGTATTTTACAGAAGCCACTGACGAAAGCGGAATTTGACGAATCATACCTCCCATGTTGAAATCGCGGTAGGTGATTTTTAATTGCATCAAACGGTCAATGTTATCGCGTTGGTCTTTTTGGTAACGAACCATAATGGGGTACTCATCGTTGTTGTCTTTGAATTTTGAAACCTCTTTACCATAAATGGCATTTCGAAGTTCACCACCAATTTGGGCAGTACTGATTCCCTCCCGGTTGGCACGTTCCCGATCAATAACAACTACCATTTCCGGTTTTTTATCCTCCAAATCGGTTTTCAATTCTTCCACACCGGAGATTTTTAAACTATCCAGGTATTTTTTCAAGGATTTGGAGGTTTTGATTAACTGAACGAAATCATCACCGGAAATTTCAATGCTAACCGGTTTACCTACCGGTGGACCATTGCGCTCCTGGTCAACGGTAATTTCAGCACCCGGAATACCTTTTACCGCTTCCCTGATTTTATCAAGGTAAACGGCTGTGCTTTGTCCATTTCGTTTGGCAAATTCCACAAAGGCAACCGAAACTTTACCCTTTTGTGGTGCAGTAGAACGGTCGTTGTCCTGAGGGTCGGTGGCTCCAATGGCTACGTTACTGATGATGCTTTCAACCATGGGGTTGGTATCGCCAACTACTTTGTAAACCCTTTCTTCAACAAGTTGGGTAATGCTGTCGGTATAGGCTACGTCGGTACCAATAGGCAAATTGACATAAACATATATGAAGTTGGGATCAGCCTTTGGAAAGAAAACCACTTTGGGTTGACGAACCACGGTAATCACCACTGAAAAGATCAATAGGAAAATGGTGAAAACCATCAAGAAAACCGGATGCCAGCCTCTTAATGCCCATCCCACAAAGTTTTCGTAAGCGTTTTGGAATTTTGGCCAAAGTACATTTTGGAATTTGGTAATGATTCCGGTTAATACGTATTTATTCAAAAGGAACAACAAATACATAGTTACAGCAAAGTTTCCTCCACCAAAGGATCCTTTTAGATACAATCCTCCAGCTACCAATCCGAAGAAAATGGTGGTAACCAGGAAGCTTTTTCTGCGACGATCTTTTTCTTGTGCATCATGCTCATGGTCTTCGGTATGAGGCTTCATAAACAAAACAGCAAAAACCGGGTTAATGGTATAAGCTACAATTAAAGAGGCCACAAGGGTAATGATGAGGGTTACCGGAAGGAAGAACATGAATTTACCCATAATTCCACCCCAAAAGGCCAAAGGAATAAAGGGGGCCAGGGTAGTAAAGGTTCCGGAAAGGACGGGAAGGAAAACTTCACCCGTGGCATGTTTTGCTGCCCACACAATATCGTTTTTACCATTTTCGAATAAGCGGTGGGTGTTTTCAATTACCACAATGGCATCGTCAACCACAATTCCCAAAGCCAAAAGGAATGAAAACAGAACCATCATGTTCATGGTAAAACCAATAGACGGTAACACCATAAAGGCTAAACACATACTTAAGGGTACACTCATGGCTACGAATATGGCATTGGTTGTTCCCATGAAGAACATCAATACCAAAGTTACCAGAATGAAACCAATAATAATGGTGTTGATAAGGTCGTGAAGGGTGATACGGGTGCGGTTGCTTTGATCACCTGTAACGGTAATTTTCAGGTCCTTTGGAAAGTGATTGGTTTCTAGGTCTTTTAGGATTTCCTGAATTTTATCGGATGCTTCGATCAGGTTTTCGCCGCTACGTTTTACCACATTTAGGGTGATAACGTTTTTATGGGCTAAGCGGGCGTAACTTTCTTTTTCTTTAAAACCATCTTTTACCTCAGCAATATCTTTCAAATAGATGGTGGCACCACTCATGCTTCGTAGGGTAATGTTTGCGATGTCTTCCACACTTTTGAAATCACCTTTCACTGAAATGGAACGAGTGGCTCCATTGTCTTTGATATTACCACCTGAAATGGTCATGTTTTCATAGGCGATGGCCATTTCCAGGTCGCGCAAGGTGATATTGGCTGCCTCCATTTTGTTTTTGTCGACGTTGATTTGGATTTCACGGTCCAAGGCTCCGACAATATCTACCCGGGTGATCTCTTTCATACTTTCTACCCGATCTTGTATCAATTCGGCATACTCTTTCAGTTTTTTCAAATCAAAATCGCCGGAAATATTGATATACATAATGGGCATTTCGGAGAAGTCCACTTCCATTACGCTGGGCTCTTTCGGAAGGTCGGTAGGTAATTCGGGACGAGCTTTATCCACAGCGTCCTTAACTTTTTGTTTTGCTTCGGCCACCGACATATCGGTATTAAATTCCACCATTACCATGCAGTAATCTTGAATGCTGGTGCTGGTCAGTTTTTTTACCCCGGAGATGGATTTTATTTCTTTCTCAATGGGTTTACTTACCAGGTTTTCGATATCGGATGGACTGGCTCCCGGATAGATGGTGCTAACGTATATGGTAGGAACAACTATTTCAGGAAAATTCTCTTTTGGAAGTTTGATGTAGGAGAAAATTCCGTACAAAGTCACCAGGATGGAAATAACAAACACCGAAGTGCGATTATCTATACTCCAACTGCTGAGGAAGAACTCCTTTAGTGGGTTATCTTTCATTTAAAATCGGTTTAAAATCAATTAATAGAGAAGGGGAGAGGGCTTATTTTATAGAAAGCACATCACCAATGTTTACGTTTTGGTAACCGATGGTAATGAGTCGGTCACCGGTTTTTAATCCGCTGGTTACTTCAGTAGCTCCGTTGTAGCTGTTACCAAGGGTTACCACTCTTTTAGCTGCCACCCATTTTCCATCTTTTTGTTCAGCTACCAACACATACATTCCATCCTCAGCATTTTGAACCAATCGAATGGGAACCACAATGGCTTTATCATTTTTGTAGTCTGCCACTTTAAGAATTGCTACAGAGTTAGGACGGTAATCGGAATTACCTGATTTTAGAGGAACTTCTACAAAGAAGGTACGAGTCATTGGGTTAATAACTTTAGAGGCATAGTTTACAACGCCGGTGGTGCTGTCTTGGCTATCCGGGAAAATGACACTTACGGTATTTCCTTTTCTAACTTTAGAGGCGTTGATTTCAGCTACTTCTGCTTTTGCTTTCAGGTTGCTGAAGTTTACTACACGGAAGGAAGGAACTCCTGGAGCAGCCGGTTGTCCCACTTTTGCATACACTTCGTCAATAACCCCTGTAATTGGAGATTTTATGTAGGCCATGTCCAACTGTTCGTTGAGTGTAGCCAATTTTTTCTCCAAGGCTTCTTTGTTGGTTTTAGCAGTAAGGTATTGGATTTCAGAGCCGATTTTTTGATTCCACAAGGCTTGCTGGCGGTTAAATACATCGGTTACGAAATTTAATTGGAGTTTTAATTCTTCAATACCTTTTACGATGGCTTCTTTGTCTAATTCGGCTAGAATTTGTCCGGCTTTAACATCCTTACCAACTTCTGCATTGATTTTTACGACAGTTCCGGGCATTTTAGAAGTAACAGTAATGTTTTCGTCCGCTTCCACTTTGCCCTGAATTTCGATATAGTGGGTAAAATGGGAGTAGCTAACCTCAGAGGCAACTACATCGCGTGATTTCTCTTCATTACCTTTTCCTTCTTTGGCTAATTCTGTTTCTAGTTTTCGGATTTCGGTATTGATTTCAGCTTGCTGTTTCTTCAGTTCTTCCAAACGGGCTGATTTATCAGTCGGTTCGTTTTTGCCACATGCAGCAAGGAAAAGAACACTTGAAAGTATAATGAGTCGTTTCATTTGAATTGATTTATGGAGTTTTAAGATGTTGTGTTTGATTAATAGTTACCTAAAAGGCGATCGATTTTGGCTTTGGCGATAAGTTGGTTCATTAAAGCTTGGAAATATGCACCTTGAACAGAAACCAACTGGTTTTCTGCTTGAGTTATTTCCATGCTACTTCCTACTCCTTCTTTAAATTTGATTAATGCTTTGTCACGAACTTTTTTAGAAAGTTCGAGGCTTTTTTCTTCATTTTTTAATTGGTTACTGGCTGCGATGAAATCAGTTTTGGCAGTTTGCAATTGCAAGTTCATCCCTTGCTCCAATTGATCCATGGTGTTTTGAGTTTTGACAGCATCTAACCTTGCTTTTTTAATTCCTGCATCTTTCATAAAACCATCAAAAATGGGAACAGATATATTAAAACCCCAGTTAACAGATGGAAACCAAGAATCTTCTTTAAACCAATTAAAGGTACTTGTAGGTTGATTATAACCTGCACTACCAAAAACTCTAGCAGAAGGTAAATAACCCATTTTAATCCTTTTAACATTTAGTAATTGTAGATCTCTAGATTTACCAAGCAACAAATATTCAATAGAATTTTTGGGATCAAGACTTGGATTTAATAATCCCGGACTATTGGCAAGGTCAGCAATTATGTCAATATTATCCGTTAATTCTATTGGATCTTTAACACTCATGCCCATTTGAAATTTTAACAACCCTTTAGCATTCTCAATATTGGCTTTTGTTTTCTCAATTTGGTTTTTAAGATTGGATACCAAAATGGTAAATTGATCAACATCAGTTTCTTCGGCAAAACCACCTTTTAAAAACGCTTGGGATTCTAATTGGGCTTTTTCAAGATTAATTAAGCTTTGCTCCAATAGTTTTTGAGTTTCCTGAACAATTAAAACGGTGTAATAAGCTTGTGTGACATTGTCCTTAACATCCAATTCTGATTTCTTTTGTCCATCTTTGGTTAATTGAACCAAGGCTTTGGCAGCTTGTAATCCAACAAAAAAGCTTCCATCGAAAACTAATTGGGAGCCCGAAGCATTTACTTGAGAATTGTATTTGGTGTTAAATTTTACTTTCAAAGGTTCGGGAGAACCAAAAAAACCGCCAGCAGGAATAACCGAAGTTGGAATAACAAGGAAGTCGGTAAAGGTGGCTTCCCCATTTATTTGCGGCAATCCAATAGCTGTATACTCTCTAACTTGTTGCTCTGCCTGACTAATATTGTATTTGACTTCTTTTACCGCGTAGGCATTTTCGGCGGCATAAGCCTGTGCTTCTTTTAAACTGAAGCTCGTTTTCTTGGGTATACTGTCCTGGTTGCTTGCCAAAAGTGTTTGCGCACCAAACAGTATAAAAAGTGGAATGTACTTATTCATGTACTATTTGTTTATGGATTCTATTTTGGATACTAAATATTGATTGCCTTTTAAGCTGGCAATTCCACGTATGTGGTAATACAACATTTCATTGTAAACTTCTACAAATGAAAATTGAGGTGCCGGAAATATCTCCGAATCGAAACATAAATCCATACGGGCAATGTAAATCCTTGCCAATACGTCCGGATTGATGTTTTGTCGATAATAACCGGTGCGAATACCTTTTTCAAGGTTGGCTTTCACCGTCTTTAAAGCAAAATCAACCTTGTGATCATTGTAAACTTTCCAAACCTCCGGGTAATACCTCATTAACTCAATGTGAATCGAAGGATGAATCATTTTTAATTGCTCCACAATGTATTTGCTGTTTTCAAAAAGCTCATCGATAGGGTTTTCGATTTGCTCATGCACCCGGTTAAAATAGGCCGAATCGTTCTTTACCATGGTTTGCATGATTTTCATTAATAAATCACTCTTGTCCTCCACGAAATTGTAAAGCGTCTTTTTCGACATCCCCAATTCCCGGGCAATATCATCCATGGTAATGTTCCGAATGCCCTTATGCATAAAGAGTTTGCGGGCACGTTCTAATATAAGTTCTAACTTTTCTTCCATGATATTGAATGGGCAAAAGTAAAAACGCAATACACTTAGGAAACTCTATAAAATGTTAAAGTTTCCCAGGTTTTTTATAATACGCTGATTTTCAGCAGGTAAAAAATTCAATTTCTTTGAAATTTCGATAAACTGATAGTCGTCATGTTAAAACAAACCAAGCTTCAAAAAAAAATAATAGGTTTGCACCAAGTCCAACATTCGAAATGAAATCAACCCATAACTCCATCGAATCTTATCTCGAAAGTCTAACTCCGGAACGACAATCAGCCCTTAATAATCTTCGAACTGTATTGAAATCTAATCTGCCTTCCGGTTTTAGCGAAGAACTTTCCTATGGCATGATTGGCTTTGTGGTTCCTCATTCCATCTATCCTAAAGGTTACCACTGCGATACCAAATTGCCCCTTCCATTTATTAACATCGCGTCTCAAAAGAACTTTGTAGCACTTTATCACATGGGTTTATATGCCGATGCTTCCTTGTTGGATTGGTTTATGTCTGAATTTCCTAAACATAGTAAAGCCAAATTGGATATGGGTAAATCTTGCATTCGCTTTAAGAAAATGGAGGAAATTCCTTTGGAACTTATCGGACAATTGGCACAAAAAATGTCAACCGATCAATGGATTTCTAAGTATGAATCCATGCTTTCTTCCTCTAAATCAGCAAAATAAGTTCTGCTGAGAAATGATTAAACCGTTATTGCCCTTTGACTTAAGTATACCATTACGATTATCCCATTCCGGGATTTTTGTTGAATTTCCATGATTTCCTTGTATCGGCTTTATTACCGGTATTTTTCAAACTAAGAAGCAATTAAGCGGTGGCTTGAAAGTTTTCTCCCTTGCAAAAGCCTGCTAGATTTGCGCAATTCTAAAACCGACCATAGTAAATCGATGAATGGAGATATACAACAGGATAATTGAAATAATTGATGCTAATCTGATATCTTGTCTGATTCGCATAATAAGGTTTATTAATTGCGATTCCTACATTGGGATTTTTTGAAATGGCTAAAAAAATGAAAACTGTGCATAACATATAAGGGCTTAACCGAAGTGAAGCGCAGCGGAATTTCGGCTTAAGCCTGTGTTGACAGAAGCGTGTCTAGTTTTAAAATACTATGGGGATTCTAATTTTTGCCGTTAGTTTTCCGAGA
>JAIBAJ010000133.1 GCA_019695265.1 Bacteroidia bacterium
C
Organism: Bacteroidia bacterium; assembly: GCA_019695265.1. Taxonomy (NCBI): domain Bacteria; kingdom Pseudomonadati; phylum Bacteroidota; class Bacteroidia; species Bacteroidia bacterium. The sequence goes on from JAIBAJ010000133.1 coordinate 2, forward strand.
TATGAATGTAACCTTCCAAACCTCTAATGCAGCTTGTGCATCAGCTAACAATGGAAAAGCAAAAGCTTTGGTAAATGGCGGACTTGCTCCTTATGTTATTCAATGGAGCAATGGACAATCGGGTGACTCTCTTCAGGCTGCCCCCGGTACTTATTCAGTAACTATCACCGATGCCGAAGGTTATATCCAATCTTCTACAGTTACTATTGGAGCAAATTCAGCCCCTGTTGTTACCTTGTCAGCAAGTGCTACCACGGTTTGTGCCGGTGAAGAAGTTAATGTTACTGCCTCCGGTATGGAATCTTACTATTGGTTAAATGACAGTTCCTCTTCGAACCAATACCTTTTGATAGCCAACCAAACCACCACTTTAACCGTGGTAGGAAGTCTGGCTGCCGGATGCCCCGATACCGCTTCCATACAAATTGTCGCCAATCCGGCACCAATCTGGTACCTGGATGCTGACGAGGATGGATTTGGAGACCCAAGCCAATTTGTAACCAATTGTGATCAACCTTTGGGTTATGTTTCCAATAGCAACGATTGCAATGATGCTAACAACTCCATTAACAGTTCTACCGTGTTCTACCAGGATTTGGATGGAGATGGGTTTGGCGGATCAGTAGCCGGTACCAATTGCCCATCGGGTCAAGTGGTATTAATTGGAGGCGATTGTAACGATAACAATGCCAACATCAACCCGAATGCCACTGAAGTGTGCAATGGAGTGGATGACGATTGCGACGGACTTACCGACGAAGGCGTTACCACCACCTTCTACCTCGACTCCGACAACGATGGATACGGAAACCCCGCACAATCCACCCAAGCCTGCAGTCAACCCGTTGGTTATGTGACCAACAACCTGGATTGTAACGATGCCAATGCCTCCATTCATCCATTAGCACAGGAATTGTGTGGCAATGGAATCGACGACAATTGCAATGGACAAATTGATGAAGAATGTACTGTTACCAATTTGGCCGTTTCATCCTGCGGAATCACAGTTTCCAATCTTTCCACAGCCTTGGTTGCTGTTCCGATTACAGGTGCCCAGGATTATCGCTTCCGGGTAAGTAACGGAGAAGGATACCTCAGCATTTTCACGGTAGGAGGTCCAACCAACTCCTTTAGCTTCAACCAACTCAGTCCGGCAGTAACCCTTTCAACCTCTTATACAGTTGAGGTTGGAGTTAAACTAAACGGCATTTGGGGCGATTGGGGTAATGCATGTCAGGTAAGCACACCGGTTGGACCAACCACAGCCCTGGTTTCTACGTTCTGCTCGGCAACCATCAACTCTCCAAATTCCGGAATTGTGTTTTCAACCATCAGTGGCGCCACCTCCTATAACATCTGGATTACCAATGCAGGATTAGGCTATTCTCAGGTTTACAACACCGGAACAGCCACCAATTCGTTCCGTTTAAATGCCTTTACCGGTTTAAGAAACGGAACAAGCTACACCGTTAGAGTTTCGGCAGTTACACCAAATGGCAATACAGCTTACGGTTCATCCTGTACAATCCAGGTTGATTACAAAACCACCCTTAGCTCCACCAATTGTGGAATTAGCCTAAGTTCGTTAAACACCTTGTTAACCTGCAATGGTATTGTTGGTGCAAGCTATTACAGTTTCAGGGTTACAGGTCCATTCGGTTACGACCAAACCTTTGTAACACCAACCAATTCCAACTCCTTTAGAATGAGTTCGGTACATGCATTAGCTCCCTTATTAGCTAACACAACCTACCAGGTTTCGGTGGCAGTAATAATGAATGGAAGCATTGGAACTTATGGAACTCCATGTTCAATAACTACTCCACCGGTACCGCCAACAACCCTAAGATCAAATCAATGCGGAAGGTTGATGACATCGCCAAATTCAGGTGTATTAATTCAACCTGCAACCGGAGCAAATTCATACTTGGTGCAATTAAGCAATTCCGGTCTGGGATACAGCCAGGTACTAGCAACAACTGCTACTACCTTCTACCTGCGCGATTTCACCGGATTACGCAATGGCGAAACCTATGCGGTAAGAGTTGCTGTGGTAAGTGATGCAGGTACTTCCGACTTTGGAACTGCTTGTAACCTGGTTGTCAATTACCAAACCCAATTGTCGGCGGCCTATTGCGGTACTACTGTATCAGCGCTAAATTCAAAACTAACCAGCAATGGAGTTGTAGGAACCACCCGTTACCATTACCATGTATTTGGTCCGGGAGCTTACAATCAAACCTGGATTAGTCCAAACAATTCCAATACCTTCCGCTTAAGTTTTGTTCATGCTATGGCACCTTTAAGTCCTGGAACTACTTATCAGGTTTCGGTGGCAGTTGAAATGAACGGAGGATTAGGCGCATTTGGCGACACCTGCCTGGTAACAACACCGGGAATTTTGAGGGAAGAGCAACTTCCGTTATCAGATCCGAATCAGGCAAATTTGATCAGTATTTATCCAAATCCATCAAAAGCCGGATTTACGATTGCCCGAAACGGAATAGAAGGACAAGTCGAATTTAGAGTGTGGGACGTTACTGGCAAGGTATATTACCAAGCCAACCTTTCCAATGAACCCATCGAGTTAGGTCAAGAATTAGTTCCAGGGTTTTATTTTGTAACCATCACCCATGAATCAGGAAATCAAGTGTTTAAATTGATCAAGGAATAAACCAACCGCCCTACCTTTTCACCTCGGCGGAATAGGACCATACAACCCTATTCCGCCTTTTTGTTTTATGTATTTATTTAGGCGGGTACCTTCGCATAAATATAGTCTTCCATCCAAACTTTTACCGGGCTCAGGTCCGGGCTATTCGTTCCAAGTCCTCGCCGCCCTTAGCTAGCGCTGCGGGCGTCTGTGGGCTTTCCACTGCTATCCCTACCCGATGGCTGAAGTGCAAAAAATTAGCATTTGCTAGCTCCCCTTTTGTTGCTTATCTATTTTGGAATCCTCCACCCCAAAATCCTTCATTAATTCTAAACCATAATTACGTATGGCTGCAATTATTACAATGGCATTTTCACCCCGTTTGGTTATAGAATACTCTACCTTGGGCGGTACCACCGGAAACACCTCTCTGCTAATAAATCCTTCGTCTTCCAACTCCCTTAATTGACTGGTTAGCATTTTATGCGTAATATGAGGGATATCCTTCTTTAACTGGCTATACCGCATCACTTTATCCTTTAAACGCCAAAGTATTGGCATTTTCCAGGTACCTCCTATCCGATCCATGGCAAATTCAACCGGATTGTAATACAATTTGTTCTTAAATAAAAACTCGGGCATTGCTATAACTATTGATTTTACTTATACTTTCCAAAAAGTGTGTATCACTAAAATGAGTAAGTATAGCTGCAAAGATAATATAAGCACCCACCTTTGCAAAGTCAAAATTTCCATTCCTAAACAATAGAATAGCTTTCCAATGTTCTGGAAAAGAGTTACACAAAGATCAAAACACGAATACAATTAATAATAACCAACATGAACCAGGTAATCGAACGCAAATCTTATGTCCACCCTCACGGCTCACCTTCTAAGGGAAAAATACTAATGGTAGCCAGTTCCCCATCCATCTCCAAACAAACCGGTTGGCCAATCGGATTCTGGGCAGCCGAATTAACGCATCCCATGCGGGTATTTCAAGAAGCCGGATATGAAATTGAGTTGGCTTCTACACAGGGCGGTAAACTGGAAATGGATACCTATTCCAACCCAACCGATGCCAGTGGCTACTCAGCAAACGATATAATTTCATTGGGTTATTTACAAAAACCTGAATTTATTCAATTGCTTGAAAACACCCGCAAAATAACCGAGGTGAAACAGGAAGAATACAAGGCAATTTTCCTGGTGGGAGGTCAAGGCCCTATGTATACTTTTAGAGGAAATACAGACTTACAAAAACTATTCGTTTCCTTTTATGAAGCAGGTAAACCTGCTTGCGCCGTTTGTCATTCCACAACCCTTTTACTGGAGGCAAAAAAATCGAATGGAGAATTATTAGTTCAAGGCAAAACCTGGACCGGATTTGCCAATGCAGAGGAAGATTATGCTGATCAGGCTGTAGGCCAAAAAATTCAGCCCTACCGCATAGAAGATGAAGCCGGGAAAATAGCAAATACCTTCTTCCGTGTTGCCCAACCCTTCAGTTCTTATGTCATTCAGGATGGAAACCTGATTACCGGCCAGCAACAAAATTCGGGTACAGCAGCAGCAGAATTAGTTATTGAATCCTTAACCTCAGCCTAACTATGAATGCGCTAAACTGGTTTGAAATTCCAGCATTGGATTTGGAAAGAGCTTTTTACTTTTATTTCGGAATCTTAAACGGAAATGTTCGAAAAGGTAGTTTTGGAAATGGTGAAATTATTTTGTTCAATGTACCTTTTCAAACCGGCGAAGCAGTTGGAGGATCCATTGTTGTTAGAACCGATTTTAAACCATCTGCTGAAGGAACCCTGGTTTACCTAAACTCCTTCGGGAAACTCTCCGAAGCCGTAGCCAAAGTTGAACTTGCAGGTGGAAAGGTGGTGACCCCCTTCATAGATCTGGGGAAATTCGGCTTTTCGGCCATTATTATCGATACAGAGGGAAATCGCATAGGTTTATTATCTCATGAAAAATAGAATTCTTGCCTGGATTACTACCCTGTTTGTTTTCCAGGGAACTGGAATTGCCCAAATACCGGTAGAAGTATTTGCCGGGCATGAGCGGACTTCCCTCGATATTATGTTTTTTAAGTACTTCAAAACCAAAACCGGCAACCCTTCCCACTGGTTATTTTTTAATAGAAATAGGGCAAGTATAGATTACAGAATTACCCGAACTTCCTTTCTGCCCCAATTTGGCTTTACCGAAGCCATTTCTTATAACCATCCTATCCTCAAAGGTTTTGCCCCGGTAACAGTAGTTCAGGTACTTTCCTGGGGAATTTTCCCGAAAGCAGGGTTACAATATGCTCATGTGAGCAAAAAACTAACCCTGTTCACCTGGCTGGTATGCGAAACCTTGAAAAAACCAAGCCTCGACTATTTTATTTTGTTTCGCTATTCCCCGGCAATTTCCGAAAAACTAAACTTGTTTACCCAATTGGAGAGTGTTAATTCCTTACCATCCAGTCCTGAAATTAACTATAGCTTCACCCAAAGAGTAAGGTTAGGCCTGCAAGTAACTTCTTACCAATTTGGATTCGGCGCCGACTTTACCCAAAGCGGAAGAGCTACCATGGCAACGCTATACAATCTAGGTGGATTTTTCAGACATGAATTTTAATCAATGATACTAAAACGAAATTTCAATCCCATCAAAGTGGTTCAGTATGTTTGGGCAGAATTGGTCTTTTCCATCTTAATGGCTTTTTCTGTTTTTATTTTACAACGCTTTGAATGGAGTTTCCCAATCTTACCGTTCTCTGTAGCAGCCATCTTAGGCAGTGCATTGGCCATCTTTATCGCTTTTAGAAACAACAGTTCATACAGCCGTTGGTGGGAAGCTAGAACCTTGTGGGGAGGAATAGTTAATTCAAGCAGGGTGTTAGCCAGGCTGGTTATTACTTTTACCGATAGCCATTCTAATCAGGCTCAGTTCAACCAATCCCGAAGCGAAAACTTTAAAAAGGAAATGGTTTATGCACTTATAGCCTGGGTACATGCCTTGCGTTTACACCTTAGGAGACAAACAAACTGGGATGAAATTAAACCTTTCTTATCGTCGCAAGAGTTTGAAGAATTGAAAAAAAACCAAAATAAACCCAACTATATACACCTACTCACCGGCAAGAAAATTTATGAAGCCATGGCAAATGGAACCCTAGGAGGCTTCGATAGTTTCCAAATGGAAGGACAATTGCTGGCTTTAGCCAATTATCAAGGTGGATGTGAACGAATTAAAAATACTCCACTGCTCCGACAATACGACTTTTTTACCCGATTGTTTTTGTACACCTTTATGACATTGCTTCCATTTTCCTTAATTGCCGATTTTAACAGACTGAATATGACCGAATGGATGATTCCGGTATCGGTATTAATCTCATTTGTTTTCTCAGTCATTGGAAAGGTAGGAGAGGTAAATGAAGATCCTTTTGAAAATAAAATTACCGATGTACCCCTCACTGCCCTGTGTAATACGATTGAACGTGACCTTCAGGAAATGTTGGGGCTACCCATTTTGACAAACAAAACTGAAGCAGAGAACGGCTTTTTGTTCTAATGGCTCCATTAAACCAACTATCAACCGGCCGCATAGAGGCCTTTAGCGATGGAGTAATTGCCATTTTAATAACCATCATGGTTTTTGATTTGAAATTGCAAAACATCCCAACCGGGCAAACTGTTTGGACCGAATTGCTTAAATTGCTTCCCCAATTTACCTCCTACACCATTAGTTTTTTGATGTTAGCTATTATGTGGGTTAACCACCACCAATTGTTTCACCAAATTAAACACAGCGACCGTGCCTTGCTTTGGTATAGCATTCACCTGCTGTTTTGGATGAGTCTGATTCCTTTCGGCACTCATTTTATTGGCGCCAACCATTTGCTTTGGCAAGCCTCCTTTTTCTACGGTTTAAATTTCTTTATGTGTGCCTTCTCTTTCACTTTACTCCGAAACTATGTTATTGAAAGATGCTTACTGTATGAAAACATTAACAAACAGGCTCATATAAAAATCAAAAAGAAAAACAGAATCGCCTTAGGAATATATTTGGCAGCAGCCATACTTAGTATAGCTTCGGTCTATATTTCATTTCTATTATTTCTAATTGTACCGGCGATGTATTTCATTCCGGAACGTATTTCACACCTCGAAAACTGAACTATGGACTTTAAAAAAATCTTTGAAAACAATGAAAAATGGATAGCAAATAAGCTTTCCATTAATCCCAATTATTTCTCCGAATTAGCGAAAGGACAAACGCCTGAATTTTTATACATCGGCTGTTCCGACAGTCGGGTAACTGCGGAAGATTTAATGGGAGTTCAACCCGGCGAGGTATTTATTCACCGAAACATTGCCAACCAGGTAATTGCTACCGACAACAATGTGAATTCAGTAGTACAATATGCCGTAGAGCATTTGAAAGTGAAACACATCATAGTTTGTGGCCATTATGAGTGTGGTGGTGTAAAGGCTGCATTAAACCCAAGCGACATGGGTCAGTTAAACAGTTGGCTTCAAACTTTAAGAGACGTGTATCGCTTTCATAAAGCTGAATTAGATTCCATATCCGATAATCAGCAGCGGTTTGATCGCCTGGTTGAGTTAAATGTAAAAGAACAATGCATCAACATCATTAAAATTGACCATGTACAGAAATCATGGTACAAAACAGGTTACCCTAAAATTCACGGATGGGTATTTGATGTTAAAACAGGAAGATTGCTGGATTTAAAGCTGAATATGCAAGAAGAATTTAAAGAAGTACGAAGTATTTATGATTTAAAACCTATATCATGAACATAGCAATCATCGGTTCCGGAAATGTTGGAGGAACCCTTGCCCAAAAATGGCAAAAGAAAGGACATTCAGTTAAAATTGGAGCAAGGTTTCCTTGGAGTGAAAAAAACAAACAATTGGCACTCTTGCTTGGAGAAGAAACCTTAATTGATGTGGCGGAGGCCGTGAAACAAAGCGACGTCATATTGATTTCCACTCCCGCCATGGCCACCGTAGAAGTGGTAAAAAGTTTAGGTGACACTACCGGAAAAGTGATTATTGACTCCATGAACATTGTGATGGGACGAGGCCCTCAGGGTTACAAAAACACCACGGATGCCATATTGGACCATACCCAAACCCGAGACGTAGTAAAGTGCTTTAATACCACCGGTTTCAACAACTTACAAAACCCGGAATACCAGGGAGTAAACCTGGATTTATTTGTTGCCGGTGACAGTGAAAAAGCCAGGCAAATTGCAATACAACTGGCTCATGATGCCGGATTCCCAACTTGCTATTCTATTGGAGGAAATGATAAATTTGAACTGATGGAACAATTCGCCTGGTTTTGGATTAACCTGGCTATGTTTCAGGGACAAGGAAGAGAAATTGGATTTAAACTACTGAGAAGAAATTAGTTTTTATCCGCATTTTATCCCAATTTACCTTCAGGCCAACAACCGAATTCCAAATCCATACCGGCTTTCAACTGCTGTAAACAAACTGCTTTCAGAACGATTTTT
>JAIBAJ010000134.1 GCA_019695265.1 Bacteroidia bacterium
AATCATGCCATTTGTTTAGAAAAGAAGGAATGGGTAATGCAAAGACTAAATTACATCCATCAGAATCCGGTAAGGCAAATGATTGTACAGTATCCGTATGAGTATCTATTTAGCAGTGCTGTGGACTCCGCTCGCCCACGTTTGTAACGGGGGCGGTCGAGAAAGGCGTTTTTTACGCCAACTATCGTCTCTTGCTGGTTCAGGTTTGTAACCTGAACCGCTAAGCAATCGGTCCCAACCAAATCAAAGTAGTTCTCTTCCAGTTGGAAGGAACTTTTTAGCATCTTTACAACATAAACCCCTAACTCCCAATTTTCAAACTTGATTTAGCCGCAGCCCATTTAGGAGAAAAAGGAACACCTGGAGTAGCAGGTAAAGGATTAGTAAAAATTACAAAAATTCAGGGATGAATGATAATAATATCGGTCAGAGACCAATTTCTCAACCGCCCTCGTTGCAAACGAGGGCGAGGGCGGGTAAATATGAAAGAGCTCCAACACATACGGAACGAAATGCATTAGAAGAATTGGCCTTAAAATGCCCTTATAACAATGGCAAGGCAGTACACATGGCAAGGGCAGTGCTATCTGCTTATGATACCTTGTTTGTAAACAGGATTAACCCTTGTGAAATACCTATGACCCCATCCTTAAGAAAAGATGAATTGAACCATGAAGTAAACCAGGGATCAAATACAGATATAGTCATTTTCCCAAATCCGACCACTGGAATGGTAAATTTCAAAATAAATGCCGACATTTATGGTCAAATGGAAATATTTGATTTATTAGGCAGACCTATAATAGCCATTAATAAATTGTGGCAAGCCTTTGATTTGATTGACCTTAGTTCGCTTCCAAATGGCTTTTACCATTTAAAATTTACTTCCACTAACTATGATCAGCAATGGAAAATTATAGTAAGAAAATAGTTTGGACAGTGTTTATTCTCCTATTCTTTTTAAAAGAAGGTAAAGCCCAATATAACTTGGTGCCTAATCCTAGCTTTGAAATATTGTCGGATTGTCCTACCCAGCCTAATTTGATTCAAAATGCAATAGGGTGGATTAATCCGAACAGTTGTTCGCCAGACTTATTTAATAGTTGCAACAGTAGTAATTCCTCCATGAATGTTCCTAATTATGCTCATACCGGTTATCTAGAGGCACATACCGGTGGAGGTTATTTAGGAATCTATACTTATGGAGGTAGTGAAGAATTTATAAATGTGCCAAGGGAATATGGAGAAATTAAGCTTTTGAATAAATTAAGTGAAGGAAAGAAGTACTTGGCTGGTTTTCATGCATGTTTAAGAAGTGATTTGTATGCAGGTGGATATAGTATCAATATTGCCACCAATAATATTGGTATGTTGCTTACCGACACATTGTGGCAAACAACCAATCAATGTTATTATTTTAATGCAAAGGCACAGGTTGAAAATGATTCAACCAATCCACTCACCAATCGCACCTTTTGGAGGCTGGTATCCGATACAATTGTGGCAAAGGGAGGAGAAGAGTTTATTACAGTTGGTAATTTTAACCCAGATAGTACTACCGATACAGTAATTTTAGGTATTAATACTTTTTCGGATTTAGCATCCTATTATTTAATTGATGATGTTTTTGTTATTCCTTTGGATAGCTTAACAGGGATAAAAGAACAAAGGTTATTAGAAGGAAAGGCATTTATATCGAACAATCAATTGAATCTTGAACTTGAAGAGAGCTATAAACCCATAAGTATAATGCTTAGCACTGCCACCGGACAAACCGTATGGCAGCATAATGAGTTTTACAGTCAGGGGCAACAGACATTTATCTTACCTCCATTGTCTTCGGGTCTGCACTTTTTAGATGTAAAATCTGGTTCAGGTGTGTTTCGAGCGAAGGTTTTATTTCCTGATTTTTAAGCTACTTGGTTTTTTCTAAAATTTTTGGAAGTTTTAAGCAGTTTGGAATTAAACCAGGGATCTAATACAGATATAGTCATTTTCCCAAATCCGACCACTGGAATGGTACATTTCAAAATAAATGCCGACATTTATGGTAAAATGGAAGTATTGGATTTATTAGGCAGACCTATAATAGCGATTAATAAGCTATGGCAAGCTATTGATTCGATTGACCTTAATTCGCTTCCAAATGGCTTTTACCATTTAAAATTTACTTCCACTAACTATGATCAGCAATGGAAAATAATAGTAAGAAAATAGTTTGGATAGTGTTTATCCTTCTATTCTATTGGGAAAATGGTAAGGCCCAATATAACCTGGTTCCAAATCCCAGTTTTGAAATATTGTCGGATTGCCCAACTCAAGTTGGACAGATTCAAAATGCTATAGGGTGGATTAATCCCAATCTTTGTTCACCAGATTTATATAATAGTTGCAATAGTACTACATCAGTTCTTAATGTGCCCAATTATGGACTTACTGGGTATTTAGAGGCTCATACTGGTGGAGGGTATTTGGGGATTTTTACTTATGGAGGTAGTGAAGAATTTATAAATGTGCCAAGGGAGATTTTCCAAAGACTTCAACCTATGCAAAATGGCCAATACCTATTGAGAGCAAGGGCTCTTTCCAGATTGATGACTCCAAATTCAAACAGTCCAATTCAAGATTTTAGAATTTCTATTTTCAATGATCAAAATTATTCATTTCCAATATCTGGGTCAGCAAATATTAATTCATTTTTAAATAATTTATCACCTATCAGTAGCTTTACTTTTCAAAGTCCTCCAACTGCTACAAATAATACAACACCTTCAAATTGGAGAACCTATTCTACTTGTTTTAATTTTGATAATAGCAATCAAAGTAATAACTTAATATTGTCCATATATCCTACATATACTGGTTCAGATTTAAGAGGCCTATTGCTACAAGATTTGGATTTGTTTCCATTTCAGGTTGATTTAGGGCAAGATATTACCACAAATTGCAGAACAGTCACCATAAGTACTCAATGTCCCATTCCAAGTGTTAATGGAGATATCCAATATTATTTATATTACATAAACGATGGAATGGCAGAAGAATTGGTAGCTCAAAACACAACTGGCATATTTGAAGGAGTTTATCCTCCAACCTCACCGGCTCAATATATCGTAAGGTTAAGGTATTTCAACCCGTCAGATCCTTGTATGCCAAGTTGTGATGCGTCTGATTTAATTGTGGTAAAGACAAACTTAGGAACGAGCCCTGCAAGGCCTAAAATTATTGGAGATGGATTTGCATGTACTTCTAATCCTGTCTTAACTTTAAGTAATGCAAGTGCCTTTTCTTCTGGTTATATTATTCAGTGGTTAAGTACAGACCAAACAACTACCTTTTCTAATTCTTCAGGTGCAACCACAAATGTAAGTTATACTGACATTTATTCTTCACCAACAGATCCTTCAATTCCTATGAAAGAACAGGTAATCTCAGTTCGAATATCAAATGGAAATGGTTGTTTTTTTTATGATGAAATGCCCGTCTTCCAATGCTGTAGCACCTTCATTGATTTAGGGGCAGGTACAACTGCTCCATCATCTGAGTATAGATTAGGGGATGCACTAGGATTTGGTGGGATAGCCCTCTCTTCAAATTTAACCCCTACTAATGCTGCAACCTATTTTTTAAATGGAGTATTTCAGGTAGATAATAACCTAACCTTATCCTACAATCAAGTATTTATGGGTCCAATGGCAAGAATCGAAATTGTGACCGGTGGAAGTTTGACAATAAATGGCGGATATATACGAAACGGATGTCATGTTATGTGGGATAAAATAGACATGATAAATGGAGGTGTTAGTACTTTCAACAAGCCTACAATCGAAGATGGAATCTCTGCGGTTTATAGTGAGCATGGCTCGGAATATGGATTAATAGATAAATGTACGTTTAATAAAAATTTTAGAGGTGTATTTATAAATGGATACAATGGAAATTTTGGTTCAGTAAACCAAAATAGCTTGAAGGCTATAGAAAGGTCGAAATTTGATTGTAATCCATCTACTTTGATTTCTGGTGTCAATGTTTGTCCAATTATTGAGTATCCTCCTTATAAAGGTTGTAGGAGTATGGCTGGAGTAGTTATAAAAGATATCTCTGGGGAGATTATTTTAAACAGAAAAGAATTTGGTAATTTTTTCTTAAATCACCTGGACTTCGGTATTTATAGCGCAGATAACTATTCTGTTCAAATTTTTGATGAAGAATTTACAGATCTTTATAATAATTTAATCAATAAGGATGGCTTCGGTATCTATAATCATCATAGAATGGCTTTAGATCCGACTAATGTCATCCCTCCAATATTTAATATTTATAGAAATAAATTTAATAATTGTTTAAACGGTATTTATTCGTTTGGAACAATGCCGTTGACTTTTAGTGAAAATACAATACATACAACTATCCTACCAATTGAAATATTTGGACATTTATTCTCCGAAATATCTATAGACAGAAACAAAATATTCGACAATTTTGAAATAGGTATTTATCTTAGAAATATAACTGGATCAGACGTAAAAATTACCCAAAATACTATTTCAGGTATTGGCAATGGATATGAACAAAAAGGAATTTATGTAGGCAATGCAAGTCAGGCAAGTTTTATGAAGTTGCAGATAGGCTCAAGTCCTAGCTATTTTCAAACGCATTATGGAGTAAGCCCAACTCCTTGCACATCAAGTTTTAATACTATTACAGGTGTAAAGCGGGGAATTTGGTTAAGATTTGTTTCTCCCGGATTAATAGCAAAGAGAAATTATGTTTATTGCAATAACATAAGTTTGGCGAATTATGTTGGGGAAAGTAGTTTTGCTTTTGGAATAGGTTTGGAAAATTCACGTTCTTTAAGTGTTGTAGATAATGCAATAACCAAACCAAGTTATACCACTACAGGTACAGAAGACTTTCAAAAATTTATAGGTCACTACCAATTCCAAAGTCCGCATAACAACTTATTTTTAAATAGTTTTGAAAATATGGGAAGTGCTGCTTTGTTTAAAAGTACCAATTCCCCTTCCCGAATATCCTGTAATAATGTTAATGTGGCTTACTGTGGCTTTTATTTTGCTAATTCTACCCAAGGCAATCAATTTAACGGACATCGAGGTGGAAATATGTTTAATAATATGATGGGTAGCGGAACACTTAATAGAAGATTGATGGGCATCACAGCATCTCAAGAGAATTGGTGGTATGGCACTGGTGCGGAATTGTTGCACAATTCAGTTATTTCAGCACCTGGAATTATTCCTATAACATATTTTGGTTCTTGGTCTTGCACAAATTCAGATCCTCAGCCATTTATTGAAAGCAATCTGTCAAATGAAGAATTTAGAGCTCAAACATTTGAATCAATTGTAACCAACCAAAAAGTCTATAGTAATGAAAGTGAATTAATGGAATATTTGGAGAAAAAGGAAGCTTATTATTTCTTACTTGAAAATGATAGTTTGCTTAATTTAGGTATTCCGAGTGATAGCCTCTATTCCAACTTTATGGACAGTATGGCATCTACAAGTTTAGAGAAAATCAGGCATTTAATTTATGAAGAAGCCAATAGAATAGGGAAATTGGAGGACATTCAAGATAGTTTGGAACTTATTTTACCCTACAATGAACAGGAAGCAGCCGAAATTAGAGTTTTGAGGGTTTATTTTAATTCCTGGTCTAAGGGTCGACAATGGCTTACCGAGGCTGAAATGGATAGCCTTACACCTATAGCTTTAAGTGATGAAACCTACTTTGGTGATGCGGCTATTTCGGCCAGGGTGCTTACAGGATTGGAACCAAGTACGTCCACAAATAAACTTGAAGATGATGAACAAATTTCAAAGTCTAAACCTACCCTTTCAAACCCATTTATTCTTTACCCTAACCCGAATAATGGTTCTCTGACTTTAGGGTTTAAACTTCTTGAAAAGGGAGAGGCAACACTTCAGGTTACGGATTTGGTAGGTAAAACTGTTAAAAAATTCCGTTTGGATGAAACTTCATCAAGTACAAATATTAATTTGGAAAATTGCCCCAATGGAATTTACCTGATTGGCGTTTTTCAAAATGGACATAAGGTGTTTTCGAGTAAGTTTGTATTGCAAAAATAATTTAGAGGATTTTGGCTCTTAGATGCTTTTTTATTCTGATAACATCAGTTTGGCTTAATTCAACTCAGGCCCAGGTTCTTATTTGGAAGAATAGTTTTCGTGATACCTTTTCATATTTAAATACTAAATTATTTTCTAATCGTGGTTCAAATTCTTATCATTTTGGAACTTATTTCACCGATTCAATAAACAAACCTATTGTGTTTTTTAAAAGAAATTCCGAATTTGAAATAGTTAACCATAGATATATTAATAGAATTCCGGAGTTTAAATTAACGTCTATACCTTCGGCGAACTTTGTAAACGATGAAAATATCCTATTTATCCAAAATCCAATTATTGGCGGTGATGGCTATACTTTATTATCTATTTTAGATACAAATTTTAATATTTTAAATTCTAGATATTTTAATTTTTCATATAATGATTTCTGGACAAATATTTTGACTGAAAATAATCAAATATTTTTATATACAAATAGTTGCTTTACGGATTATTCAACATCATTAAATGCAATTAATTTGATTAAAATTAATGTAGACTTAAATCCAATATTTTATAAAATTTATTTCAATAATGAATATTTACAGGCTAATTTTAGAAACTTTAATTTAGCAAATGACAAAATTCTATTTATTGGAAAAACTATCAATCCTGTTTCAGGCCAATTGAAAACATTCTTCATTTCTACTGATACCCTTGGGAATATAATAAATCAAACGTTGTATCCTTGCCAAAACGACCACAATCCTAACATTATATGCGAATCAAAGGCAAGTAATTTTATTATAATTGGTTCAAAATCATTCCCAAATGCTAATGATGTTGCAGATATATCAATAACTAAAATAAATGAGGAAGGTAAGGTGTTATTATCCAAGTATATTGGTGGGATTGGATCAGATTACATTTCAAACATTCAGAGTCCATTTGTTTATCAAAACGACACCCTTTATTTTCTGGCTCGTACTACTAGTTTTTCAAATGATGGTTTAGAGCGTCCTTTACTAATAAAAATGGATGTTAATGGAAATTTATTAAAGGCAGTTTTGATTATGGACACTGTTTCTGTGGGCTTTTATCAAGAATTGTCTTTTAGTAAATTTGATAGCACACTTTTAATAATAAGTTCTGCTGTATTTAACAATAGCGGTGGACACGAATATTCTAGATTAATTACAACAAACCTTAATTTAAGAGGAATTTGTAATTCCATTGATGTAACAGATAGTTTACATGAATTTAATTTTGATCAGTCATGGGAAGCTGGTAATTTCCAAATGGCGAATTTAAATTGGGACTTTGTTGATGCTGGAATTGGAATTGATTCCTTTCCAATTGTCGAAAAGCTTGTCTGTTTTTGCAATGCCACCTCCTTGTTTAGTTTCCAACAAAACAGTACCGGAAAGGAAGTTCAATTTACCAATACCAGCCAACATTGCGATTATTACGAGTGGCACTTTGGTGATGGCAGCACAAGTACAGATGAGAATCCCATGCATGTATACGAAGATACCGGAACTTATTCGGTTTGGCTTGTGGCCTATAACGATAGTTGCCGGGATACCACCTGGCATACACTGGAGGTGAAGGGCGAATATTTGGAAGTCACCAATGCTTTTTCGCCCAATGACGATGGGGTAAATGATTTTTGGGAATTGAAAAACAGGGGAATTGTATCTTTCTCAGTTAGTATTCTTAACCGTTGGGGAAGCCTTGTTTTTGAAAGCAATGATGTATCAAAATCCTGGGATGGTAAACTCAAAGGTCAAAACGTAGTTTCTGGCACCTATTTTTATGTTATCAAGGCAAAAGGGATTTCGGGCAAGAGCTATGATACCAAAGGCTTTTTGGAGGTGTTGAAGTAATAGTACCGAATGTACATGATGTTTAGCCCCGCCGGTTCAGGTTTGCAACCTGAACCACTGAGAAATCGGTCTGTGACCGATAAAGACCAATTCTTGGGTACGATAGTAACCTTGCTTTAATTAATTGTCCCAATTTAAGCTTAATCTAACGGTG
>JAIBAJ010000135.1 GCA_019695265.1 Bacteroidia bacterium
TAACCTAGTAATCAAAACTGGGTTGGAGAAATGTTTTTCAACCTGAGCAAAACCCCATTGCATGAGGGGAAATTCTAACCTTACGATTCGGTCTGTTTCCGGATTCGAATTTAAAGTTGGGTTAAGTATGGAATTGCCTTCCCTGCAAAAATTATCAATTCCGGTTTGGGTTTGGGTTTGACGCCATACATGAACACCTATTAAATCCTTGTTTAAAAAGGGGAAATGAAGAAGCAGGCTCAAGGAAAATAAACCAAGAAAGAAGAGGAAAGTGGATGGAAATATACCTTTTTGGATATCCATCGTTGATTACCTTTCGTATTCTTTCTTAAGTTTTGAAAATTTCAATGGATTGGCATTGATTTCCTGGTATCCCATTCGCTGGCGAAAAATATCAATGGCCAGGAAAATGGATTGGCGGAAAGAATGCTCCGATGCAAGATTTTTTCCGGCAATATCATAACCTGTTCCATGATCTGGAGAGGTTCGGACAATTGGCAAACCGGCGGTAAAATTTACGCCATAATCAAATGCCATAGATTTAAATGGCGTAAGTCCTTGGTCGTGATACATTGCCAGAACCGCATCGAATTGCCGGTATTGTCCGGAACCGAAGAAACCATCGGAAGAATAAGGGCCGAATGCTAATATTTGCTCATTAAAAGCCCGGTTGATAGCCGGAATAATAATTTCTTTTTCTTCCTTTCCAATAGTACCGTTATCCCCTGCGTGTGGATTTAATCCGAGCACAGCAATTTTCGGTTTACGGATACCAAAATCTTTGATTAAACTTTGGTTTAAGATTCGAAGTTTTGAATTGATTTTTTCTTGAGTAATGCTTTGAGCAACAGAAGAAATAGGCAAATGTCCGGTAACCAATCCAACTTTTAATGAATCACTTACCAACAGCATCATGTGTTCTTTTCCTTCGAAGGTTTGGGCCAAATATTCGGTATGTCCGGGAAATCGGAATTGGTCGCTTTGGATGTTGTTTTTATTGATTGGAGCGGTTACCAAAACATCAATTTGGCCTTGTTTTAAATCATTCACTGCGGCTTGAAGGGACAACAAAGCATATTTTCCCCCTTCCTTGGTAGATTGGCCTAAATTAATTGGCACTTCTTCGTCCCAAATTTGGACCATATTTGCCAGTTTAGGGTTGGCATCTTCTGCTTTTTTTATTGGATTAAATGCCCAGTCGTTAATACCTAAAACTTTTCTATGATAGGAAGAAACCTTGGTATTTCCATAAGCGATTGGGGTGCAAAATTCCAAAATTTCCTTGTCCAGCAAGGTTTTTACGATTACTTCAATTCCAATACCGTTAATATCTCCCAGGGAGATTCCAACTTTAATTTTATGGGGATGTTCACTCACGTTAATTCGCTATTATCTGGCTTGGTAATTTTTTAAAAAATCAAATAGTAATCTTACTCCTACACCTGTTCCACCTTTTGTGAGGTAACCTTCTTTAGAATCAATGAATGCCGGACCTGCGATATCGAGATGAATGTAAGGGTAATCGGTAAAGTGTTGGAGGAATTTCCCGGCAGTGATTGCCCCGGCGATTGGACCTCCAATATTTTTCATATCGGCAATTTCGCTTTTGAGTAAATCGGCATATTCATCCCAAAATGGGAATTCTGCTATTCTTTCATAAACTTGATTTCCGCTGTTTTTGAGGGCAGATTTTTGTTCATCTGAAGCATTACCCATCATCACGGTTCCATATTTGCCAATGGCAACCATGGCCGCACCGGTTAAGGTAGCTAAATCGATAACTAATTCGGGTTTATATTGTTTTGCATAAACCAGTGCATCGGCCAGAATTAAGCGCCCTTCTGCGTCGGTATTTAAGACTTCAATAGTAGTTCCATCCGAAATGGTGATAATATCGCCAGGAACGTAGGCTTTGCCATCCGGACGGTTATCGGTTGCCGGAACCAGACCTACTACATGAACTTTTAATTTAGCAGAAGCGATGGCATACATGGTTCCAATTACCGCAGCAGCACCTGCCATATCGCATTTCATGGTATCCATACTGGAAGTTGGTTTGAGGCTTATTCCTCCGGTATCATAAACCACACCTTTTCCAACTAAAACTACCGGTTTTTTATTAATTGCCCCTTTGGGTTTGTATTCCATAATAGTAAAGGTAGGAGGCTCCAAGCTACCCAGGTTTACGGATAATAATCCACCCATTTTTAAACTTTGGATTCTCTTTTTATCCAATACTTCAGTTTTGAATCCGGCAGCTTTTCCTAATTTTTCAGCTTCTTTGGCAAGTTGCACAGCATTAAGAAAATTAACAGGCTCATTTACCAAATCTCTGGCTTTAAGGGTAGCTTCGCTAATTACCTTGATTTCTTCCACTTGTTCGGAACTTAATCCTTTTGAAAAAATGCCAATGGATTGAAGCGAATTGGCTTTGAAATCTTTCTTTTTATTGATGTGTTTGGAAAATTGGTAATTACCCAAAGCCATTCCTTCGGCTACAGCAGCTGCTATTTCCGGTTTGTTTGCTTCATCCAGAATGGTAATAGTATCCTCGCCGGCAACATTAAGTCTAGCGGCAATTTCAGCTCCAACCTTACGAGCCTTTTCTAATTGGATATATTGGTCCTTTTCAGAATGGGTATCAACTAAAAATACCCAACGATTGTATTGGTTGATGGCTATGGCTTGTCCATCTTTTTTTTCAAGCTTTTTTGAAACATAGGCTAATTCATTTTTGGATAAATTTAATTGGTTCCAGTCAGCCTTGGTATCGAACAAATAAAATAAGTTTCCTGTTTTGGAAATACTGTTCAGTTTTTTTATTGCTAGGGGATTCATTCAGAATTTTAAGGACGGCAAATTTAGCAGCATTCTTGACACTAGGGCTAAAAATATCGGATGGTGTTAAGTGGAAAAAAACTTTCAAAAAAATGTCAGATCAATGTAACCGAATGGAATTTCAATCAGTTAAAGAAACCTATAAAACAGATTTGGAATATGAAAACAGTTTACATTAAAAGCACTAACAAAACCCCGGAAGTTAATATGGATTTAGCATCAGGTGAATTTAAAATAGCCGGACGATCCATTGCAGAAAATCCCAAAGAGTTTTATGAACCAATCATACGTGAGATTGAAAATTATGCCGAGAAGCCTAAAAGTAAATCTGTATTTGAAATTTATTTTGAATATTTAAGTACAGCTTCTACCATTTTCGTAATGAAAATTTTAACGGCTTTAAAGAAACTTTCTGAATCCGGAAAAAAGGTTGAATTGATTTTACAATATGATGATGACGACACTGATATGCTGGAAAAATTTCAAGCTATGAGTCAGATTGTCAATGTGGATGCCAGATTTCAACCAGTTGCTGCCTGATTACAATCCAATATTAAAACCAAATCGTATAATTGGATTGATGTAGGGGGTGTATTTGGATTCTGTAAAATTGAATAATCCCATCAAATAGACCGAGGAATTACCTCCAAGGGATTGCTGATAACCACCACCGGCCATGAGACTATTGACCCAAACTCGATTGTTTAGGTCGTCGTAGCGTTGCATGTTTAGCATTTCGTTTTCTGCGTGGACAAATATGCCTTTCCAAACGATGTAGCGTAAAAATACTCTACCACCATAAATATTTGTTTGGAATTTGGGGTAACCGGAATAACGTTGGCTAAAATAGATATAGGTAACACCTACTCCTGCCCAAAAATTATCGGTAATTCGATAGCCAAATTGTGGAGATAAATTGATGTTGGTTATGGTTCCAAACGATAAACCAAAGCCTCCGCCTGTAAAACTACGTTTCCAAAACCCTTCTTTTTTTTGAACAGGCTTACTTGCTTTTGTATCTGCGGCTTTTTTTTCTGTAGGTTTTGATAAAGAATCTTTACCCGATTCAATTATCTTATTTAAGCTATCCGGCTCTTGTCCGGGTAAATTAAATCTTCTATTTTGAGCATTGGCAGCCACCAAACTTAAACAAGTAACTAGTAGGAGAATAATTTGCTTCATGTCTTAAGTTGCAAAGGTAGAAGGCATTAATCAAACCAATTTACAATTTCCGTTAATTCAATGGATTTCTTTTCTTCCCCTTGAATATCTTTAAAGATTTTACCGCTTTTCATCATCACCATTCGGTCACCAAAATGCTTGGCATCTTTTAATTGATGGGTAACCATAAAGGTTGTCCAACCCATTTCTTCATGAAATTGTTGAGCAAATTCCATGATTAATTTGGATGTTTTGGGATCTAAAGCAGCCGTCGGTTCATCCATTAATACAAGCTTGGCTTCAGTCATGGTGGCCATTAATAAGGTTAATGCCTGTCGCTGTCCACCGGATAGCAAACCCATACGCTGATCTAACTTGTTTTCAAGTCCTAGCTTTAGGAGTTTCACCTTGGACTGAACTAATTCCTGAAAGCTTTTTCCGGTATGGATACCTAAGCCTTTGGTAGTGTTTCGAACTGCTGCCAATCTGAAGTTCTCCAGAATGCTTAATTCAGAAGCAGTTCCTTGAAATGGATCTTGAAAAACCCGGGCTATCCATTTGGAACGACTGTATTCCGGAATCTGCTGAATTTCTTGTTGGTCCAATAGAATTTTACCGGAATCGGGTTGGGTTTTGCCGGAAATTAAATTTAACAAGGTTGATTTGCCGGAACCATTGGATCCCAAAATCGTAACGAATTGCCCTTTGTTTACTTCCCAGTTAAAATCCTGAATTACTTGAATTTTTTCAGCACCAGAACTAAAAGTTTTACTTAAAGATATAAACTTTAACTGACTCATAATTAAACCTTCAAGAGTTTTTCGGCTGCCTTTTCTAACGTTTCATCCTGCTTGGCAAAACAGAATCTTAAAAGTTTATTGTCAACAGGTTTATGGTAAAAAACTGAAATGGGAATGGATGCTACTCCAAATTCTTTGGTGAGTCGAATAGCGAAATCGGTATCTTTTTCTTCTGTAATATTTTTGTAACTCATTAGTTGGAAATACGAGCCTTTGCATTCAATCGGCTGAAACCTGCTTTCCTTGGTTAGTTTCAAAAATAAATCACGTTTAGCCTGGTAAAATTCAGGCAGGTAAGTGTAATTTGCCTTATTCTTTAAAAACTCATTGATGGCCCATTGGAAAGGATGATTGGCTGAAAAAACATTGAATTGATGGACTTTTCTGAATTCTTTCATCAAATTTTCCGGACCAACAATATAGCCCATTTTCCATCCTGTAACATGCAAGGTTTTGCCAAATGAAAATACCACCAGGCTTCGTTCGGCCAGTTTAGGAAACCGCATTACACTTTGATGTTCCAGTTTGTCAAAAATTAAATGTTCATATACCTCATCACTTAAAATAATGATATCGGTATTTTTAGTGATTTTCTCCAACTGAAGCATATCCTGAGCCGAAAGGATGGCAGATGCCGGGTTATGCGGAGTATTGATAATGATCATTTTGGTTTTTTGCCTAATCATTTTCTTTACTTCGTTCCAATCGATATGAAAATCAGGGGCTTTTAATTGGATGTAAATAGGAATACCTCCGCTTAGTTCAATAGCAGGAGCATAGCTATCGTAGCAAGGTTCGAACAACAATACTTCATCTCCTTCCTTTACTAAGGCAGAAATAGCTGTAAATAAGGCCTGTGTTCCGCCGGAAGTGATGGTAATTTCAGTATCGGGATTATATATTGCACTGTACGAATCCTGTATTTTTTCTGACAGGGTTTCTCTTAATTCCAAAAGACCGGGCATTGGTGCATATTGGTTAAGCCCTTTCTTCATAGCTTGGTTGACAAGGGAAACCAATTCTTCAGAACATGGAAAATCCGGAAAACCTTGTGATAAATTGATGGCACCTACCTCATTTGCCAATTTTGACATCACCGTAAAAATGGTGGTTCCGGTATGTGGTAATTTGGATTGAATAACCCCTGGAAATTTAGGCATGAAAGTTCAACGAATTTGGAGGCCCTAAATTATCAGTACCTGCAATTTTGTACAACTCAAGTTTTCAACAATACTTGGGAATGTACTTATATCCTCTGCATTTACCTTGTTTAGAGTTATAAACATTTTTCATTTGGATGAATTATTCCACGTTCTTTGCAAAAATTTTACAAATGATAATTGAAAGTAAATCCGTAGTAGCGGTAAACTATTCCTTGCATGTTAAGGATGAAGAAAATGGTATTGAGCGTCTTATTGACAAATCAAAAGCCGGTGAGCCCTTGGTTTTTATGTTTGGAATGGGTGGAATGATTAAAGGTTTTGAAGATGCCCTGGCAGGGAAAAAGCAAGGTGATAAATTTGATTTTTGGGTGGCTCCTGAAGAAGGTTATGGTGATTATTATGAAGATGATATTGCCGAAGTGCCATTGGATATTTTTAAAGATAAGGATGGGAAAATTGATTACAACTGGCTAAAACCTGGAACTTCCATTCCAATGCGCAACAACGAAGGTCATACCTTACGCGGTAAAGTGCTCGAAGTTGGGGATTCAGTTGTAGTAATGGATTTTAACCATGAATTAGCCGGTGAAGATCTTCATTTTACAGTAGAAGTTGTTGGCGTTCGTGGAGCTACCATTGAAGAAATAGCCCATGGTCATGCCCACGGTTGGGAAGGCGGTCACCACCACCACTAAACACTTTGGTTTGAATTGGTCCTCTTTACCGGAGGTTCAAAACAAACGCAGTATCTGTAAAGTATAGTAACTGAAATTGGTCGAAAATCATCTGGGTTTCCAATTGCCAATTTTGATTAGCCTTTACAGTACAGAAAACCGAATAATTAGAATAATCGTCCGTTTTTACGGATTGTTCTAACAAAATAGCCCCGTTTGAGTATTTCAAACGGGGCTTCTTTTGTAAAGATAATTTTCTCTAAAACAAAGAGAATGCTTTGGGTTAATTGTATTTCAGTCTTATTGAGTTTTACAATCCTCTAAAATACTCCAAAACTTCACGGGCTTGTTCTTGAGTTAATTGTTGATTGGTCATTTGAACATTTCCGTGGTTGGCCAACAACTTTTTGGCTATTTCATTGTTCTTGGTCATTTCCTCCGGATTTAAAATCATATTCATTATCCATTCAGGAGATCTTCTTTTTGTGACCCCAGCCAAGGCCGGACCCAGCAATTTGGCATCAATTTTATGGCATGCCACACATTTTGATTCAAAAGTTGCCTTGCCTTTATCTGCCATGGCTTGATTAACCTCGCCAAGCTCAATACTGGTTACCGGTCCAATACCTTTGTCGCTCAAAGGGTCAGGTTCCGGTGCTGCCGTTTCTTGTGCCGGTGGAGTGGATGCATTTTCGGCAGGCTGTTGTTTTTCGCCTGAACATCCAATAAACATAGCTGCCGCAAAGGCTAAGCTAATTCCAGTTGCATTTCGTTTTATACTCATTTTGTTTAAATTTTTAAACCTTTTTAGGTTAATTTGT
>JAIBAJ010000136.1 GCA_019695265.1 Bacteroidia bacterium
CAGTTATGATGGCTCAAGTTTTCGCTTGGACCATCGACTTTCATAAAATTCAAAAAGAGGATGCCTTTAAAATTGTTTTTGAAGAACAAAGAGTTGAAGGAAAATCCATTGGTATAAATCGAATTAAAGGTGCCTGGTTCAAAAGTAAAGGTCAAGAATATTATGCCTTTCCATTTGAAAGAAATGGATCTACCAATTGGTACGATGAAAAAGGAAATTCCCTTCGGAGAATGTTTTTGAAAGCTCCATTAAAATTCTCCAGAGTTAGCTCGGCTTATACCTTGAAACGGTTTCATCCTGTACTGAAAGTTTTTAAGGCTCATTTGGGAACCGATTATGCTGCACCTACCGGAACCCCTATTCTTTCTGTTGCGGATGGGGTAATTACCGATGCTAAATACACCGTTAATAATGGTAATTATGTCAAAATAAAACATAATGCTACTTATACAACCCAATACCTTCACATGAGTAGAATTGCTAAAGGAATGCGCTCCGGTAAAAGAGTTAAGCAAGGTGAAGTTATTGGATTTGTTGGTAGTACAGGACTTGCAACAGGCCCCCACCTTTGTTTTAGATTTTGGAAAAATGGGGTCCAAGTCGATCCTCGAAAAGAAAAATCCAACCAAGGACCTCCACTCGAATCTAAGCTTAAAGGGGAATACTTGGCAAAAATTAATCCAATAAAAACGCAATTACAAAACCTATAGACCTAACCAACTTTAGGTAAACCAATAAAAAGTAAATTTATTTCGTCCTTTTTTATTGACTGATCGTTTCAGTTTGGTGTTGGATTTCTTAAGTGACATTTTATAGATATAGGATTATGTCTGTGTTCGTTTTCGTACAGTGTTGTTGGTTTTGTTAGAATTGTATAAAAGTTTTTTTAGTTTATTGGCTGATTATCAACAGTATATCATTTTGGCAAAGTTTAGGATATACGTTATTCTGAAGTAGTCCAAGTACTATTTCCTAGCTTTGTTTAAAGTGATACAAAATTATCTGATAATGGCCTGGAGAACCTTGTTGAAAAACAAGGCAAGTTCATTCATTAATATTTTTGGACTCGCTATTGGAATTGCCTCTTTTCTGTGGATTTTTATTTTTGTATCCGAAGAGCTCAGTTATGATAAATGCTGGAAAGATTACGAACGAATTTATAGGGTTAATCAAATTATTACTGTTCCAGCCAAGTCAGATCCTTTTTCAGTTACATCTGTAATTTTTGGACCGGCAATAGATATAGCTCTTCAAGGCCATGAAGAGGTAGCAAGAGTGCTGGCTGTAGGACCTCAATCGGTTTGGGCAAATGGACAATCGCATCGGGTGGATGGTCACTATTTCGTTGATTCGAACTTGTTTAAAATATTTGATTTCCCTTTTTTAGAAGGTGACCCCAAAACAGCATTGCTTCTTCCTAATACCATTGTAATTTCAAAGGAATATGCCCAACTGCTATTCGGAAACGAAACGGCTCTTGGAAAAACTTTGAAATATGCTCGACTTAGTTATACCATCACCGGAGTTATTGATGATAAGCACTTAATAAGCCATTTTAAACCCAAAGGCCTCTTAACTATGCAATCCATAAACCCCGACCTTCTCAGCGAAAGTCAGGATGATTGGTTTCGGTTGAGCACTACCACCTATGTAAAGCTTAAACAAGGAGAAACAAAGCAAGGATATGAAACCAAGATTTCTCAATGGAAAAACAATGTGATTGTGCCTTGGATTGAAAAGTATAAACTAAAAGATAAGGTAGACTTTGAACTGATCAATGTGGCTGATATTCATTTCGATTCCTTTTACATTTACGACTCAACTCCAAAGTCTAGTAAAGAATACATTTATATTTTTTCATTCGTTGCTATTTTCTTACTACTCACCGGCTGCTTCAACTACATGAATTTAACAACTGCCCATGCTTCCAACAGGGCAAAAGAAGTTGGAATTCGGAAAGTGGTAGGTGCTGACAGAAAGCAAATTGTTTTCCAGTTTCTTTGCGAAAGTTTATTTACTGCTTTTTTTTCTTTACTGGTTGCTTTGATGTTGGTTGAATTGCTTTCTCCGGGCTATGAAATGCTAACCGGAAATAAGTACGAGGGGCTAAGTAGCATTCTTCATTGGCCATTAATTCTTGCCTCTCTTGTTACAATTGTCATAATTGGGCTGGTAGGTGGAAGTTATCCCGCTTTTTATTTGTCAACCTTTAGTCCAATAGATGTCCTAAAAAGCAAAACAAACCATGTGATGGCTTTTTCTGTTGCCAGATTAAGAAAAATACTAGTAGTAATTCAGTTCGCTTTGGCTATAGGATTGGTATCGTCAACCCTGGTGGTTTGGGAACAGTTTTGGTTTATGAATCAAAAAGATTTGGGATTTAATAAGGAAAAGGTAGCAATTCTGAATTTTCCGGCCGGTGATAAGGCTTTGGCCCAACAAATGCCTGCTATTCAAAAGCATTTAGCCCAGCTTTCTTTTATAAAAGAGTTTTCTATAGCCAGCAATTTACCTGCTTTTAGCTATTCTAGAATTTTATTCTATGTGGGCGATTCTGTTAATCGGAAAGAATATCCCATGAATGTTACTTTTTGTAGCTACAATTTCCCCAAAGTATTGGAGATGGAAATGGTAAAGGGTCGATTCTATTCGCCCTCCATTCCAAGCGATACCATGGGCTGTTTCGTGGTTAATGAAGCTTGTGTAAAGCTCTTCGGCTGGAAAAATCCTATCGGACAAATCCTTGAAAATGGTTTTGGAAAAGGAAAGGTTATTGGCGTGATAAAGGATTACCACTATGAAAGTGTACATAAACCTATTGAACCAATGGTTTTAATGCTTAGTCCGCAAGTTGGGGCCTTCCTTTTGCTAAAATTGGATAACGATAATAGAAAGCAAAATTACCGTCAATTAGCCAGCCTATATCAGGAGTTGTTTCCAGGTCATCCATTTCGAATGACCTACCTAAGCGATAAATTGGCCGAACTCTATGGTAAGGAAAGAACAATGATTGCCATTTTAGGGTATTTTTCTATTCTTACCATTCTAATTTCATGTATGGGTCTCTTTGGACTTAGTTATTTTATTGGAAAGCAGCGTACCAAGGAAATTGGTATTCGAAGAGTGATGGGTGCAACCTGGTGGCAAATATCCTTGGTGTTTAGCAAAGATTTCGTAATACTTGTTGGTATTTCTATCCTTATTTCATTGCCAATAACTTGGTTAATAATGGATTACTGGCTGAGTGGATTTGCCTACAGTATCCAACTTTCCTTGCTTCCATTCCTCGGAGCCTCCTTGGTTGGAATGGTTTTGGCCATCTTTACCGTTAGCTTAGTCACCGCTCATACAGCCCAACAAAGCCCGGTAGAGGCCCTTAAACATGAATAGTTCCTCTTTCCTGGATTTATCCAATTTCAATTTTCTTGCATCCTTCGCCTTTTACCAATCCTTTTCTAAAATTTAATATAATCAATTTGTCTGAACCTCCTCTCGTTCTATCTGTTTTGAAAACCAATCGACTTGGATTCGAGTTAAAATATTTTGTTAATTTGTAAAGTATGAAAACTGCATTGGTATTGGGCGGAACAGGCCTGGTTGGCGGACATTTGGTTCGGATATTGTTGCGCGATGAGCGTTATTCCCTGGTGAAAATGTTAGTGCGTAAATCGGTGGATTTACACCATGAAAAATTAGCCCAGGTGGAGGTTGATTTCGACCATCTTCAGTCCGAGGATTTACAGGCAGATGATGTTTTTTGCTGTTTAGGAACCACCATTGCCAAGGCAGAAACTCAGGCCGCTTTTAGAAAAGTTGATTTTGATTACCCCGTTCGGGTAGGGGAGTTGGCTCTGGAAATGGGTGCCAGGCAATATTTTATGGTGAGTTCCATCGGTGCCGACGCCCAAAGTTCGGTGTTTTATGCAAAGGTTAAGGGCGAAACTGAAGCCAAATTGGCAAGCCTGGGTTATTCCACATTTGTGGCTTTCCGTCCCTCGTTTTTGCTCGGAAATCGCCAGGAGTTTCGTTTTGGAGAAAAGATTGGAATTGGTATTGCAAAGCTGTTTGAACCTTTGATGGTAGGAGGTTTGCGAAAGTACAAAGGTATTGAAGCTCATCAAGTTGCTGGCGCTATGGTTAAATGGGCCAGGTTAGAAAAGCCGGGTAATTTTATAGTAGAAAATCCTGAAATTGAAGATTAGAACAAACTAAGTCTGGTCGTTAGGGTGAGTTTTATTTTTGTTAATTATTATGCGGGCCCCCTCCGCCACCTGCTTTATTGCAACAACCAATTATTTTGCATGGCGTTCGGGTCACGCTATCGCCTGTAGTCCAAGCCCACTCCGCTAAACGCTGCGTTGTCTTGGAGCTACTTGGCTCTATCGTTGCCCGAGGTGCAAAACCAACCGGCATCGCTTTTTATTTCTGTCTACTATTCCCCGGGTTAAATTTTTATATCCCATGTGTCAAGCATAACTACATTGGTCTTAAATCCGTTTTGGAGAAAGGAAGTCTAGCACCAACGTTCATTCCTTGCAGCTTAGGTTGGTTATGCACCCCGGGTAGGGATAGAAACGGAAAGCCCACAACCCCGAACCCTTTCGGGGTGAGGACTTGGAGTGGATAGCCCGACCATGAGCCTTACAAAGCTTGGTAAATGCTTACCATTAATGCGAATGGGACCCGCCTAATAAAAAAATTAAGAAGCTTTTTTACGAATTACACTGTAAACTCCCCTTCCTTCGGCGATGATTTCATCTTTTTTGTCTTGATGGTAGCACATCATTTTGGTGAAAATGACCCTTGAACCGCTGCGTACCACTTCGGCTTCACAGATAATATCCTCGCCCCTTCCCGGTTGAATATAATCGATGCGGAGATCGATGGTTGAAAGTTTGTCTTCAAACGATTTTAATGTGGTACCACCTGCTGCACCACCTGCTGCATCCATTACCGAGGCCAGTACACCGCCGTGAATGGCTTTTTTTCGTGGATCGCCAATAAGTTCGGGTTTAAAAGGAATAAGTACGGTTACTTTGGTGTCTTTTACTTCTAACAATTTCATTCCCAACACTTTGTTAAAGGGGATGAATTCTTCTATAATTTGTCGATACAGTTCAAAAACGGCATTCATGGCAAGGAATTGGTTGGCAAAAGTAGTGAAGCCAGGGCTTGAAATTCACTAAAACCAATGGGTTTAGCATTTATTACGATTGTTTTGAAGGTTCCAGCTCAATTTGTGTTTTCCTGCTAATCAGAGTTGAGGATAATTTATTGAAAAAGTGTAAGAATGTTTCCTTTAAATAAGGATAATAAAGAAGAGGCGAGGTGTGTATTAGTTTGATTATGTGTTAGTTGTGTAGACTTAAGAAATTTTAGCGGAATAAAAAATTCTTAGAAATTACCTTTGAGGCATGAAATCGTGGTTTGAGTATCTAATGAATGAGCGGATTTTGGAAAATCCACTTAGTAATATTTTGTGGTTTTGTTTTTGGATACTGTTTGGTATAATTTTTAAGGCCATACTATCGAAAACTATTAACCGGCTGGCCTATGGTTTTATCCGAAAATACACTTCCGGTGTGAGTTTGGAGCGTTTTTACGGGTTGCTGAATAAACCTTTGGGTTTTTTATTGTTAATAATAATTTTTTACATAGGATTCGATTATCTCCATTTTCCAAGGGTTTGGCGATTAGCCAATGTTAATCATTTCGGGTTGCGAATGGTGTTGGATCGCAGTTATTATTTATTGTTATCCATTTCAATTATTTGGGTAATGTTTAGGCTAACCGACTTTTTTGGGTTGATTTTAGCTGAAAAGGCATCCCGAACGGAATCGAAGCAAGATGATCAATTGGTTGTATTTTCTACTGAGATTTTGAAGATAACCATATTGATATTTGGGTCAGTTATTATTTTAGGTTCGGTATTTAAGCTCAATGTTACCTCCTTGGTAGCCGGTTTGGGAATTGGAGGATTGGCTGTGGCTTTAGCTGCCAAAGAATCGTTGGAGAATATTCTTTGTTCTTTCATTATTTTCTTTGATAAGCCATTTATTGTGGGCGATATGGTTAGAGTTGGTCATGTGGAGGGAACTGTTGAAAAGGTGGGTTTTAGAAGTACCAGAATTAGAACGGTGGAGAAAAGTTTTCTGACCATTCCCAACCGCAAGATGATTGATAGTGAGTTGGATAATTTGAGTTTGAAAACCTTTAGAAGGGTTAGGTTTAACTTGGGTTTAACCTATAGCACTAAGTCTCATCAGGTTAAAGCCATTGTTGCCGATATTCAGCAATTGTTGGAGGAAACACCTGAAATAGCTTTGGAAGGCAAACCTAGATTCAACAAAATAGGTTCGTTTGCCCTGGAAGTAAGGGTGGAATACTTTGTAACAACTATAGACTGGAATACCTATTTGAGGGTTCAGGAAGATATCAATTTTGCTATCCTGGAAATCGTAGAAAAGCATAAAGGAAAGCTGGCGTTCCCAACCCAAACGGTTGAGTTGAGTCAATCGAACTAGGCGTTTAGGGTTTTATATCCCAAACAAGTATGCTACGATCGTCGCTACCTGAAAGAAGGAGGTTGGAATTGGCATCCCATAATAAGGTATTAACCGAATAGGCATGACCGTTGAATTTTGCTTTGTCGAGGCGAATTAGAATTTCCAGTTCCAAATTCCAAAGTTTAATTGTTTTATCACGGCTTGCAGATGCCAAAAGGTTTTGGTTGGGCGAAAGGGCGATGTCGTAGATGGCGTAGTTGTGTGCAGGAACTGAGTTGGTGTTTTTGTATAAATTGGAGGTGGTGGGTTCCCAAAGGTTTAAGTAGGCATCACGCCCCCCGGTTACAATGGATTGGTTGGGTAAAACGATGGAACAATTGGTCGAAAGTCCATGGCTTGCGAATTCCTGTTTGAAATTTCCGGAAGCTAATTCTACTATTCGGGTAAAGCCGTCTCCACAAGAAAGCAAGAGTTCATTTTTTGGGGAATGCACACAGAGGTGGCGTATTTTGGAGTTACAAACCTTAATGATGGTGTGGAGTTCTGCATCGTCAACATGGCCAATTCCTAACTCCCCTTCACCGGAGGAGGCATAGAAATAAGTGCCATCGCTAATGAGTTTAAAAATAGCCGAATTGAAGATTTTCATGCATTTAATTTCTTTTCGGCTGACCAAATCAATCCAGTGCACTTCACCTTGTCCGTTGCCGATTAAAAGTAATTTGCGTTCTTGTAAATGAAGAATACTGTAAGGAATGGTTTGCAGTTTAATGGAAAAAGAAGAAGGCAAACCG
>JAIBAJ010000137.1 GCA_019695265.1 Bacteroidia bacterium
GAAATCAACAACCTGATCATTTTGAACCCGGATTCCTTCTTCTTCTAATTTTTCTTGCATGAAGGTAGGAGTAGGAAAATGATTTTTGCCACTAAGCATTCCCATTCTATTAACTACCCGGTGAGCAGGAATGGAAGTTTCGGCAGTATGGGAGGCGTTCATGGCATAACCAACCATTCGGGATGACCGAGTAGTTCCCAAGTAACGTGCTATAGCACCATAGTTAGTTACTTTTCCGGGAGGTATTAATTTCACTACTTCCCAAACATCGGCAAAAAATGCAGAAGGACTACCAGTCATCTTTTTTCTTTGGAGCAGCAGTCATGCCTTTTTCCAAATCATTGATAACACGTTTTATTTCCTCATCAAGTTGTTGCATCCAGGTAGCGTTTCGTTCTGCTTGCGGGCTGGATTTGTCTAAAAGAGGTTCGGCAGGTTTATAGGAAGGACCTTTTAAATTGAATTTGGTAAATTCGTATCTGTATTTTCCGTCTTTACAAGCAATGGTAAGAGTGTATTGCATCAATTCTCCTGAATCTGTTTTAACACCTTTTTTATCTACATTATAAATTTTGAATCGAACAAACAATTCCAAGGTTTTGGCTTCATCATCCTTCTTTCTCAGCTTTTCTGTTGGGTTATTATAGAACTTGGAATACCATTCGTTGGCTCTTCTGAAAAGTTCAGTGGCATCCACTCCGGTTTGATTAACTACATCGGAATAGGTAATTAATTTAGTTTCTCTGTCTGTAGGAATAGGAGGGAAGTTTACTTGGGCGTTGGCCTTCACAGATGCCAAAACGAATAAGATAGCTACTACTTTTTTCATGTGCATTACAATTTGAACAAAATAACAATGGATTTGATTTTGTTTAGACTTCAATAGCAGAAAGAAATAAACAGGTTTATGAAAAGAATTAAAGCTTCTTTTTGCCCAAGCGCAAAGAGTTTCCAATAACCATAATATCTGAGAAAGCCATAGAGGCAGCGCCAAACATTGGAGTTAAATAGCCTAAACCTGCCACAGGAATGGCTACAATGTTGTAGCAAAAAGCCCAAAACAGATTTTGCTTAATAGTGGTAAGGGTAGCTTTACTTAATAAATAGGCTGTTTTCATTTTTTCCGGGAAACCATCACCTGTAATAACAATTCCCGCGGTATTGATTGCAATGGAAGAGGCATCTCCATGAGAAATTCCTACTTGAGCCGTAGCCAAAGCTGCTGAATCATTAATTCCATCACCAACCATAACTACTTTGTTTTCTTTGGAAAGTTTGGCAACTATTGCCTGCTTTTCTTCCGGAGATTTACTATATTGAATGTTTTGGAATCCCAATTCCTGGCCGATAGATAAGGCAACACTTGCCTTATCACCACTTAACAGCATGGTTTCAATGTTTTGATTTTTTAAAAACAAGACAAACTCCTTCATTCCTTGCCTAATTTGGTCTTTCAGGTGAAATTTTGCCTGAAGAATTCCATTTTTCGAAAGATAGACGATAGGAAAAATAGAATCATCGTTTTCACTACCAATAAAATCGGCAGATCCAAGTTTGAAAGTGGACCCGTCTTGGCCTTTTCCTGTAATTCCTTTACCTTTAATTTCTTGAACTTCTGCAAATGAATCTGAAGAGATCTTTGAATTATTGCGGATAGAAACACTCAAAGGATGATTAGAATATTGGGCCAATCCAGATGCAATTGACCAGGCATTTTCAGTAGAAAGTCCTGCATAGGTTTCTACTTTTTCAACCGAAAGTTCTCCTGTAGTTAATGTACCTGTTTTATCGAAAATAAAAATGTCTGCATGAGCAAATTGTTCTAAAACTTCTCCGCTGCGGAATAAAATTCCTCCTTTGGCAGCCCTACCAATTCCGACCATTACCGCAGTTGGAGTAGCAAGTCCCATGGCGCAAGGACATGAAATAACGAGAATTCCAATAGCGTTAATGACAGCAACTCTAAAATCCAGGTGAAAAACAAAAAAAGCAGCCAGGAATGCAAATACGGAAATTAAGAGCACAACAGGGACAAACCATGCACTTACTTTATCTCCTAAACGTTGTATTTTGGGAGGATTCATTTGTGCATTCTTGACTAAATCAATGATCCGGGTTAAACTAAAATCCTGGTAGCTTTTCTCTGTTTTCGCAATCAGGTTTCCTTGAAGCAAAAGGGAGCCGGCAAAAATGGTATCTCCCGGTTTTACGCTACGAGGCAAGGATTCACCTGTTAGCATGGCTTCTTCCACCGAACCATGACCACTTAAAATTACCCCATCACAAGGAATTTGAGCCCCTTCATTAATTTTAACTTGTCTACCTTTTTTTAAACTGGAAGCCTTGATTTCAACCCATTTTTCAACACTGTCCAACTCCTCCAATACCATGGCTTTTTGAGGTTGCAATGCTTTTAATTCTTTAATGGCTTTGGAAGTTTTTTGGGTACTACGATGTTCTATAAAATTACCTAACAATACCAGGGTTATTATACTTGCCGAAGTTTCAAAAAAGAGAAACTGATGAATTTCCGGTTTGCCGTAGAATAAGATCAATCCTCCCAAACTGTAAAGAAATGCTGCAGAAGAACCTGAAAATATTAATACATCCATGTTGGGAACTCCATGGTTAATAGATGCAATCGCGCTCCTGCCAAAAACACCAATTCCGATGATATAAACAGGTACCGAAAGTGCAAGTTGAAAGATGGGATTTCCTAAAAAGGAATGAGGAAAAACCATATGCAACATCAACAAAAGAGTAAAGGGAAGACTAATCCAAAACAAGCGTTCAATATCGGCATCATGGGAATGATATTCTGGACCATGGGTATGCTCTTCGGCCTCTTTGGGTGCCATGGTTTTGTATCCCATTACATTAATGGTATTAACAGCCAGGTCAATATCCTTTTCTTCCTTGGGTTTGAACATGATTTCACCAGTAGCATAGTTCCCTTTGACATCAGATAGGCCCATATTTTCTAGGGTTTTTACAATGCCAAGAGAGCAACTTGTGCAACTCATTCCCTCCACTTGTAGAATTACTTTCTCCATACTTTCAATAATAATAAAAATACGAACTAGTATAAAATGGATGATAAGGATGATAAATATCAAATAATCTACCTCTTATTCATCCAGATAATGCTTGTTTTTTCTAATAAATTTTAAATTAAAAACAAATAAACTTCCAATAATGGCTGGTAGTACCAGATTGATTAACCACAACCCAAAAGAGGCTGTTATGATACCTAATTTATTACCTGAGATCATTCCAAAAAAGAAAATGGCTACAGAACCTCTTATGCCTAACTCTGCAATGGAGATACTAGGGATTATTGATAAAACTAGAAAAACTGAAAACACCATCAATAACCCATCAAATAATGGCAAATCCACATTAAAAGTACGAAGCAGAATATAATATTGAATACTGAAAATTAGGTACCTGATGGAGCTTAAGGACAGCAATAAACCCAATTCCCCTTTGGTATAATAGGAGAATATTTTACCATATTTTTTTAATTTCCCCAAAAAGTGAATCTTGGAAATAATGGTGGTAAAAATGTATGAATTGATAAATACTACAACTAACAAGAATAAACCTACAATGACTAGCAAGGCCAAAATGAAGTATTTTAGAGGGGTAATAATGGTGAAGGATTGAAAGTAAACCGGATAAATGTATAACAGTCCAATGGTTCCAAAAATAATGGTGGCCAAAAGCTGGGCAATACTTCCTATCACAGAAGCAAGTGAAGCCTTAATTAAATCCGCATTTTCAAGGTGGAAAATTCTTCCTGCATATTCTCCAATGCGGTTTGGGGTGAAAATACTAATTGTAACTCCGGTAAAAATGGCTTCATAGGCTACCCAAAAAGATATTTGCTCATACTTCGTTACGAGCATTCTCCATTTTTCAGCTTCTATTCCCCAATTAACGAGCATGAGTCCAAGGGTAATTCCAAGGGATAGAAAATCAAAATGGTCACTAAATAATTCGGAGAAACCTTTTTTGATTTCTTCCAATTCCTGCTTATAAAAAATCTGACGGTAAATGAAATAGAAGGAAAGCCCAACAATGAAGACTTTCAGCAGAAAACTAGCTATTTTTGATTTATTTGCAGATTCCAATGTGTAACCCTATAGACAACATTAATTTCCAAAAAGTTGTACCAATTTATTTTCTAGGTCTTGACCTCTTAGTCCTTTGGCTAAAATTTTCCCATCCTTATCGATGAGAAAGGTCATTGGAATTCCGGTGATATTATAGGTTTTACAAAAACTACTTTGCCAATAGGCTAATTCACTTCCATGTTTCCAAATTAATCCATCAGTTTTAATAGCTCCAATCCAATTGTTTTTGTCTTTATCCAAAGAAACTGAGAATATTTCAAATCCTTTGTCGTGAAATCGTTTGTACATATTAACCACGTTTGGGTTTTCTCTCCTGCAAGGTCCGCACCAACTGGCCCAAAAGTCAATCAGAACAATTTTGCCTTTAAAATCTGAGAGACGAATTGGATTTCCTTCCGGGTCGGTAATACTAATTTCAGGAGCTGGAGTACCGATAGCCAACCTGGATAATTCATTTACCTTTAATCTAAAATTTTTAACATATTCTGAATTGGGGTAATTTTTTTCCAGATGAGGTAAAATATTCATAAAATATTGAACATCTGTTTCCGGATTTAGCTGTTCTGTAGCTGCCAAAGCCAACAAACTTCCAGGTTTAGTATCCAATATTTTTACAATATACTGCTTTTTGAAATACATACTTTTTTGAAGTTCGAGGTCCAAACTTTGAGCAATGCTATCCAGCCTTGGATGACCTTGCTGGGAATAGCCATAATAAACTTTCTGTAAACTATCCTGAAAAACAAATGTTTTTTGAAGATAAGAATTCAATTCCATAAATTCAATTGCTTCCTTAGAACCTTCCACTTTAATTGATTGAGATAGGTTTTGGGCATCTCCATTAGCAGATAATCTATCATTAGGTTTTATAAGGATAACAGCATAGTTTTTGTCTGAAACACGAATCCTGTAAAAGCCTTCTGCGGGAATTTCGGTATGAAATTCAAAGTTGCCGTTTTCATCCGTTACAACTTTATCTAAATTGGTTACCTGGGTTGGTAGCAATTGGTCAAAATACAATTCTACTTTGTTGGCATTGTTCAATTTCCCTTTTAATTCAAAACCTGTGGCACGACAACCTAAAAATTGAATCAATGGAAGAAAAAGAAGGATACGAAAGGATATTTTCATACTGTTGAATAGAAGATGCAAAATTAACTAATAATAAGTAAACTGGGGTTAATGGTATAAATAAATGCTAATGAATGCCTCGTTCATTCAGCGTTCGGTGGTATTGCCTGGCATTCTTATTATGTTGGTCCAGGTTCTCCGCAAATAGGTGAGAACCTGAACCATCACCTTTGGCACAGAAATACAGGAAAGCATGTTCCTTGGCATCTAAAACTGCATCAAGGGAAGCTTTACTAGGCATGCAAATAGGTCCTGGAGGAAATCCAAGGTTTTTATAGGTATTGTATGGACTATCAATGCTTGTATGCACACCTGTTACCCGACGAATGGAAAAATCCCCAACTGCAAAAACAACAGTTGGATCAGCCTGTAGAGGCATTCCCTTTTTTATTCGATTCAAATATACTCCTGCAATATTTCCCTTTTCAGGATTATAATTTGTTTCCTTTTCAACAATACTGGCCAAAATGGCTACCTCTCCCGGTGTCAGATTTTTTTGAGCAGCCTTTCTTTTTCTGGTTTCAGTCCAAAAGATAGTATATTCCTTCTCCATTTTTTTGAAAAAGGCTTCCGCATTGGTATTCCAGTAAAACTCATAGGTGTTTGGAATAAACATCCCAATTACATTATCCGGATTAAATCCAAAAGGATATAAATAAGCATGGTCGTTCAATAAGGTTATAATGGAAAGGCTATCTGCTTCTAGTTTATGAGAAATAATTCCAGCTAATTGCTCCTTTGTCCTGGCATTGGTTAGTATTAGTTTAATGGGCTCTTGTGCTCCAGATTTAAGGACACGGAGTAACTCGAAATTACCCATGCCTTTTTTAATTTTATACCTTCCGGGTTTAATAGCTTTTCCTGAATATTGCCTAAACTCTGCAAAGAACCTAAACGTGTTTTTGTTAATAATAATTCTTCTTTCTTCCAGCATGTCAACTACATCCTTCAATTCGGAACCTGTCTTAATATAGATGTAATCTTCTTGTTTATCCCCAAGGAAAACATTTGATTTAAATAAACTAAAATAAGTTAGAAAAGACCCACCCAATATACCTATTAAGGAAATTCCAAGTAGGGCGTAGATGGCTTTTCGTAAAAAGCCGGATTTACCTTGAATTTTTACCTTAGGCTTGTTGCTATTTTTTTTTCCCTTATTCATAGTTACAATTTGCAAAGAAAGCTAATATCTATGAAAGGCTTAGTATCCAATCATTGATTTCGGTTGGTAGATTTTCTGAATTAACAGAATTTTGCTTAATTGGTTTGCAAACCTCTTTCCAGATCGAATCAATGATTTCAGTAGATAGGGGTAATTCAACTAATCCCATTTGGTTTAGTATTTTTTTAAATTTATAAGCCTCTCTTAATTTCACAAAATGCCAAGTGTAGGAAGTTTCCTCCGGTGTTAAAAAGAAAACTGTTGAAATGGTTTTATTGCTTGTTTTATTCTTAATTATAAGTTTGAATATTCCTATTCCGAAAGATATTAATTTAATTTGTTTTATAGTGGAGTTCTGGATTGAAAATTGTAATTCATGACAAGGTATTGGCTCAGAATAATTTAATCTTTTTATTGTTATGTTAGATTCTAATGATTTGATTTTTAATACTTTATTCAAGCAGCTGGCTAAGTGTATGGGAGCATATCTCCAGTTGAAACGGAAGGTCATTGATTCGATTGATCCTTGTAGGTCTGATTCGTTAAGTGGGAAACTATTAACCTTGGATAGTTCGGATTTTGGTTTAGAAAAATTAGTGAAAATAAGTCCGGAAATAATTCTTGAGGAATAGGTTTTAAGGTTGCAATTGAGTGTTGGTTTTGATTGAAGAAAATCTTGGAACCCTTTTCCATTAGTGTCAAAATAGTAGTCATGTTC
>JAIBAJ010000138.1 GCA_019695265.1 Bacteroidia bacterium
AATGATGGCAATTTATAGCGAAGAAAAAGTAAATTAGACCTCCTTTTTTCATGAATAATAAACTTAAGTTCCTAATATCCTTCATCAGCCTGTTAGGACTAATCTGGGTATTAAATAACCGAATCACCGTTATTCCTCCTCTTGGTAAATTCTTCGACCCATATTCAGGTTTTTGGCAAAATGCCGAACATAACAATCAAAACGCCGAAGTTTCTAAGAAAATCGATGGAATGTCCGATTCTGCTTCTGTGGTTTTTGACGAAAGACTTGTGCCTCATATTGAAGCCAAAAACCTACACGATCTTTATTTCTTGCAAGGCTATATCACTGCAACTCATCGACTTTGGCAAATGGAAACCCAAACCAGAGCTGCATCCGGCAGGCTTAGTGAAGTGTTGGGTGCCAAAACCTTGGACTTGGATAGAAATTTTCGAAGACTTGGTTTGCCACATTCTGCCGAAAAATCATTGGAGATTTTCAAAAAAGATAGTCTTACCAATGCCATAGTAACTGCTTATACTGATGGCGTAAATGCCTACATAAAAACCTTGGATTCCAAATCTAAACCGTTGGAATATAAATTGCTAGATTACCATCCCGAACCCTGGTCTGAAATTAAATGTGTGCTTCTTCTG
This sequence comes from Bacteroidia bacterium, assembly GCA_019695265.1. NCBI lineage: Bacteria > Pseudomonadati > Bacteroidota > Bacteroidia > Bacteroidia bacterium. The sequence goes on from JAIBAJ010000138.1 coordinate 636, forward strand.
AAGTATATGGCTAATATGCTGACCGTACAAGAATATGACTTTGAAAATACTAACCTTTTAAATCTTCTGGGCAAGGCAGATTTTGATAAACTTTTTCCTAATTTTTATGATAAACAAGATCCCATAGTGCCCAAAGGAACTCCCTTTCAACCAGCAGCAATAACTCCGGTAGCTCCTCAAAAAGTCTCCATCGATTCTAAAGTCCTCGAAACTGTTCCAAAAGATTACCCGGATAATGTGGGTTCTAACAATTGGGCTGTATCAGGTAAAAAAACCGCTAGTGGATATCCCATTCTTTGCAATGATCCTCATCTCTCCCTAAATCTGCCTTCTATTTGGTATGAATGCCAATTAACTATGCCGGGAATGAATGTATATGGAGCATCACTTCCCGGAGCGCCTGCCGTTATTATTGGTTTTAATGATTCTATCGCTTGGGGGGTTACTAATGGAAGCATGGATGTAAAAGATTGGTACAGCATTGAATTTAAAGACCAATCTAAAAACGAATATAAATTCAACGGTGAATGGAGAAAAACTACCAAAGTAGTGGAAGTAATCAAGGTCCGCGGCCAAGCCGATGTAATTGATACAGTTGTTTATACTCACCACGGTCCGGTGGTTTATGAAAAGGGAACTAAAAGTAAAGTTGGTAGTAACTTGAACCTGGCGGTGAAATGGGAAGCCCTTAATCCTTCAAATGAGTTAATGACCATGTTTAAGCTAAATAAGGCAAAAAATTACAACGATTATGTGGATGCTCTCAAGCATTTTCAGTGTCCTGCCCAAAATTTTGTCTATGCGGATGCAGGTAATAACATTGCTATCTGGGAGCAAGGTCATTTGCCAGCCAAATGGAAGGATCAAGGTAAGTTTGTTATGGATGGTTCCGAACCTTTGAATGATTGGCAAGGGTATATCCCTCAAGATCAAAATCCTCACGTCCTTAATCCGGAACGTGGATTTGTTTCTTCCGCTAACCAACACCCTACCGATGAAACATATCCATATTGGTATTCAGGTGTTTATGAAATGTATCGGAACCGCCGAATTAACAATGAATTAACTCGAATGAATGGAATAACAATAGATTCTATGCTTCAATTGCAATGCGATAAGTACAGCATTAAAGCAGAAGAAACTATGCCACTGTTGGTTAAATACCTTAAGAATAATGCATTCCATAATATGAAAGCCGAAGGCAGAGCTTGGAACGAAATAAAAAAATGGGATTATCAAATGTATTCAGGAATTGTTTCTCCTTCCATCTATAAATTTTGGACCGATACTATGATGGCTCTCATTTGGGACGAAATTCCGGTAAAGGAAGGCAGGATGAAATGGCCTAGCTTAGATGCAACTATTCGAATGATGAACCTGGAGCCCAATAGCGATTATTTCGATGCTAAACGTACCAAAGGTTTACGGGAAAATGCAGTTACATTAACCTATGATGCCTTTTATTGGACTGCCGAAAAACACTATGATAAAGTTGCTAATACGAGTTACGATATGAGATGGGGCATATTTAAACATACCTCTGTGGACCATCTGGCTAAAATCCCCGCATTCGGCGTGTTTCATGTTGGTGTTGGAGGTGAAAAAAATTGTGTTGATGCTATTTCTGAACACCATGGTCCAAGCTGGAGAATGGTTGTGCAACTAGGACCCCACGTTGAAGCTTATGGTGTATATCCCGGCGGACAGAGTGGAAACCCCGGTAGCTACCACTACATTGAGTTTGTGGATAATTGGAGTAATGATAAATATTATAAACTGAATTTCTTCCAGCCTGGAAAGGTTGACTCCAATCATGTGATGAGCACCTGGAAGGTAAATTAAGGCAAATGACAAATAGGATTTTGTTCTCGCTTTTCTTTTTCTTTTTTTCTCAGCTTGTTTTTTCCCAGAAATTTCTTCATTCAACCGAAAAGGAAGATACCAGGAAAATCATTCAATCCTCAATTGATACTGCTGATTCAGAGGAAATTATCACAATCGGTTTTTTCCCCTCTTATGAATCGGTTTTTGTCGATTTTCAGTCGGTAAATTCTTCAATTACTCAAAAATATGGCCCAAAGAATGCCTTCTCTAACCTACAGTATGTTGGAATTGGCTTTATGGAAAATTTGGATGTGGTTAGGAAATACAAGGTAATTCTAATTTCAGGTTTTCAATATTTGTTGCCCCAATTTCTACATATAAACGATTCTGTTTCTTTAATGCTCTCAGGTTATAAAATTCCTATTGAAATTCGATACGACTTGCTGCCTAACAAGCCCAAAATAGATTTCTTGGTAGGCGCTGGTTGGGACTTTGGTGAACTAAAATTACTATCCAGAGGAATTTCAAGATTCCCTAACTATGTTCCTGCAGTAAATAAATTCTCTGCCTTAAAAATGGGCATAACTATTAAGGTTGTGTTATTCAAAGGGGTATCAGCATTTGCCGGAATTCAGTATTATGGAGACTTCTCCAACATGGCCTGGAAGAATAAGGTAGCTGATGTGCCAAAATATGGCAATTTCGCTATGACCGGTTTGTCTGGAAATGGCGGTTTGGTATTTGAATTTATTGCTAATTAAGGAACAGGATCATGACCATGGCCACCCCATGGGTTACAAGAAAGAATCCTTTTTAAAGTTAAAAATCCCCCTTTCCATGGGCCGTATTTCTGAATTGCCTCTATTCCATATTGCGAACAGGTTGGAGTGTACCTGCAGGTAGGTGGTAAGTATGGAGAAATAGCTTGTTTATAGAATTTAATTAGCAATATCATTCCTTGTCCCATCATTTTTTCCAACATGATTTCCCAATTCTTTAAGTAGTTTATTTATTCCCTTCTCCAATTCTCCGTAAACAGGAAGTTGTTTTCCCACAAAAACTAATCCCAAATGGCATTTCTTGTTCGAACTTATTAATTCCTGATAAAGAAGTTCTTTTTTATGACGCCAAATCTCTCTGGTTTGGCGTTTTATTCTGTTTCGATCATGTGCCCGTTTGAAACTCCGTTTAGAAACCACTACCAACACTTGACAAGGTTCTTGATTGGAATCATCTACCCAATGAATCAAAACCCTGTATGGATAAGCCATAAATGCTTTACCCTCGTTAAAAAGCTGCTCTACCTGCTTCTTTCCGCATAGTCTTTCATTCTTGGTAAAGGTGGCCATGATGCAAAACTAGCTGAGTTTGGCTTTGAATGATTAGGAATTCTTTTCCTATTTTATTCTTCCCAAACAAATTTATACCTTCGCCCCATGATTACACAGGAACAGATCACTGCTTTCAGTGAGCGCCAGCAGGCGTTAAGGAGGTCTCTTTGACATCGATACTAAGTTACGTCAAATTGCTGAAGAGGAAACCATTACACATGATCCTAAATTCTGGGATGATCCCAAAAAGGCCGAAGAGATTCTAAAGAAAATTAGCGAGAAGAAATCCTGGACAGAAGGTTTTGCTAAGCTGGATAAAAGCATGGAAGATTTACAAACCATGTTTGAGTTCTTTAAAGAAGGTGAAGCCTCTGAATCAGATTTGGAAGGCCAGTTCAAGGAAACTCAGCAATCTTTAGAAGATATGGAATTCAAAAAGATGCTAAGTGGAAAAGAAGATGCCTTAAATGCTGTTATTACCATCAATAGCGGTGCAGGTGGCACTGAAAGTTGCGATTGGGCTTCCATGTTAATGCGTATGTACATCATGTGGGGTGAAAAAAATGGCTATAAAATCAAAGAAATTGACCTGCAGGAAGGCGATATTGCCGGTATTACTCAAGTAACGCTTGAATTTGAAGGCCCATATGCTTATGGCCATTTAAAAGGAGAAAATGGAGTACATCGATTGGTACGAATTTCTCCTTTTGATGCAAATGCCAAACGGCATACTTCCTTTGCCTCGGTTTATGCATACCCCGTCATTGATGATACCATACAAATTGATATAAACCCTTCCGACCTTGAATGGGACACCTTTAGATCGGGTGGGGCGGGTGGACAAAATGTGAATAAAGTTGAAACAGCGGTTCGGGTTATTCATAAACCAACCGGAATTGTTATTAAAAACCAAGAAAGTCGCTCCCAACAAAACAATAGGGAAAATGCGCTTAAACTTTTGAAGTCTCAACTGTACGAAATCGAACTCCGAAAAAGACGTGAAGTAATTGATGCTATTGAAGGTTCTAAAATGAAAATTGAATGGGGATCCCAAATTCGGAATTACGTTTTGCACCCCTATAAACTAGTTAAAGATCTTCGCACCAATTACGAAACCTCCGATGCACAAGGTGTTTTGGATGGAGATTTAAACCCTTTTATCAAAGCATGGCTGATGGAATATGGTGACTAATCCCGCCCGTTTAACCACAAAATCTGTTAACCCCGACTTCTAGATCCTGATTTGGCATCATTTTAGGTAATTTAGTCCGCCGATTAGAATGAATTTTATGCAAAAAATTATGAATAAGTTCCTTGGAATTGCCCTTCTTTCAGGGCTTTTGATTCAATCTTCTTACGCCCAACGTACCATCTATGGCGAAGCTAAACTGAAGTTTGATGATGTGTTGGAATTGATTGACCGTTCGTATGTGGACACTGTGAATCAGGATAAACTGGTGGAAGATGCAGTAATTGCTATGACCAAGGACTTAGATCCACACTCCGAATATATGACCGTGAAGGAGTTTAAAGAAATGAATGAACCCCTTAAAGGTAATTTTGATGGAATTGGGGTTCAATTCAATATCATGAAAGATACCATTGTGGTTCAAGCTACCATTAGCGGTGGCCCTTCTGAAAAGTTGGGAATCATGGCAGGTGATAAAATTGTGAAAATTGAGGATACTACCGTGGCCGGTATCAAAATAACCAATAACGATGTTATTAAAAAACTTAGAGGGCCAAAAGGAACCAAAGTCAGAATTAGCATCATGAGAAGAGGTGAGAAAAAACTCATTGAATACACCATCGTTCGTGATAAAATTCCAATCTTCTCCGTCGATGCTTCCTATATGCTTACCCCGGAAATTGGGTATATCAAGGTGAATAGATTTGCCCAAACTACCATGCAAGAATTTAACGATGGACTTAAAAAATTGCAAGCGGCCGGGATGAAACATTTTGTGCTTGATTTACGCCAAAATTCAGGTGGCTATCTCAACACAGCCAACGATTTAGCCAATGAATTCCTTCAAAATTCCAACCTCATTGTTTACACAGAAGGGGTTTCGAGCCCTAAAAAGGAATTTCGTGCCGATGGAAGAGGTAAATTAACCAAAGGCCGATTGGTAGTGTTGATTGACGAAGGTTCAGCATCAGCTTCTGAAATTGTAAGTGGTGCTATTCAAGATTGGGACAGAGGCCTTATTATTGGAAGAAGGTCCTTCGGTAAAGGTTTGGTTCAAAATCCTTTTACTCTCCGCGATGGATCGGTACTTAAACTTACCACCGCTCGGTATTATACCCCGGCCGGACGTTGTATTCAAAGACCGTATGACGAAGGTAAAGATGATTATTACCAGGAAAGAGCCCGCCGCCAAAAAAGTGGTGAGTATTTTAGTAAGGATAGCATTCATGTTGGTGATACAGTGAAATATTATACCGCCAATAAGCGAGTTGTTTATGGTGGAGGTGGTATCATCCCCGATATCTTTATCCCGGTTGATACAACGGAAAACTCCGATTATTTAACCGACCTTTTTAGTAAAGGAGTTTTCAATCAATTTGCCTTTAGTTATATTGAAAAGGATCGTAAAGGGTTTGCCGCTAAATACCCTGATTTAGACACCTATATAGCACGTTTCGATCCAAAAACCGTTTTGCCTGAATTCATTGCCTTTGCCGAAAAGGAAGGGGTGAAAAAAGAAGGAAACTTTGATGCAAAAACAGATAGCTTAATGTTGGCTAAAATTAAAAAAACAGTTCCAGGCCTTAAAATGGATGATCCGAAATTGAAAGATTTTCAAGAGTATGCCAGAAAATTGGCTGCCCAAGAATATGCTAAAGGGTATGAAAAATCTTTACCAACTATTTTGGAACAGATAAAAGCCAGAATTGCCTCAAACCAATGGCAAAATGAAGGCTTTTACAGGGTTATTAACCAAGGAAGCAAAGAGGTTGAAGCAGCCATAAAAGCTATTAATGGAAAAGAATACTCGGAGTTTAAAGCCAGAGAATAATTAAACTCGATTATATAAAAGCCCGTACCTCAAGTTCGGGCTTTTTTTCTTCCTCATTTGCATAGATTCATTTTCTTTGCATCCGTATTGGAAATGCTACCGGAAATGAAGGAACTCTTGAAAGATAAAATTGTACTTGGATTAATTGCTTTGATGCTGGTTGTAACCGGTATCACTTATTCCAACCATTTCAATAATCCTTTCAATTTTGATGATGCGCATACCATTGTCACTAACCAATGGATACGCAATGTCAAAAATATCCCGCA
>JAIBAJ010000139.1 GCA_019695265.1 Bacteroidia bacterium
AAACTGATTTCGATGGTACGCAACTTTTGACCCCCACCATATATTATTACCTCTATTATAGGCCTCAACTCCTCCCCCAATCCCACCACTTACTCCCCCCATAATTCCTCCCCACAAAGCACCATTTCCAAAACCATCAATAAAATTGCCACCATTTAAAGAAGATGACAAGCCGCCAGTTATTCCACCAGTTATTGAACCTGTAATTCCACCGTAAACCATACCAGGAAGTACACCTGACACTCCTATTGCAGCGCCCGCAGCACCAAAACCTCCGCCCAAGGCACCCCCAATTCCTCCTACTAAAGCTCCCTTCCACGCTCCTTCCCAAAAATTGCCGTAATTATTATAAGCCTGAATTCCGCCAACCGTTGCACCTATTGTAGCTCCTACAGTGGCAGCAATAATTATAGGAACAAACCAAACATCCCCACTTGGGTCAATTCTGTTCAAGGGATTATTCATACAATAGCTATATCTATTATACCCTTGAGTGCTCGTTGCATCCTGAACATAATTATCAACGGCCAAAAATCTTCCCAATATTGGATCGTAAAGCCTTGAATTCATATTGATTAAAGAAAATTCTGTAAGACTTTCATGACCAGTAAATCCTCGGTTAAACCATAATAAGCCTCCTTCTGATTCTAATATATTGGGATTTGATTCATAGGCCCAAGTCTCAGCATTCCTACGCCTACCCCAAGCATCAAAATTTTGTTCATAAACAACTTGACCTTCTTCTTTAGTTAGTGTAATTATGGAACCAAGGTGGTCTTTGTATACATAAAAATAGCTTTCATCTGGTTCCCCAGATATTGGTTTATGTTTAACATTTATTGCTGCCAAACCGTCCCCGCCAGGGATGTAGTTTATTTCATATACATCATTTCCTAATTCTAATTTCTCATAATTTAGAGAGTAAAAGCGACGATTTATAAGAATACTATCAGCATTTTCAGGCTTTTGTTTTAATTCACTAACCAACCTATTATCATCTACACCATAAAAAATTCGGGAGCAATAACTGTTTTCTGCTATTCGTATTGGTCGATCGTTTTTGTAACTTATATTTTGTTGCAAAGTGCTGACAAGTGGAGGTGATCCCTGTCCAAAATGATTGTTGTCTACTGCAGTTACTGCATTGGGCCTTTCACTTTCGTAATAAAAGTTTCCTAAGCCAAATTTAGACGATATATTACCGTTATTTGAATAGGAAATTGCGTCCTCATAAGGACCATTAACTGGGTCTGAAATAATTGTTCCAGGGTTTAGGTTTGAAGGTGTTGATTGAGTTAAACGATTTAAAATGTCATAATTAAAATTTTCACTATGGTTTTTCAAGTTATCAGTTCTGATCTCAAGATTTCCTGACTGAATATTGAATTCTGTTTCCAAATCCTGAATCCCTTGTGTAAAGGTTCGACGTAAATAACCGTATTGGTCATAAGTATTTTCAGTAATCTTTCCATTACCTAGGGTATAGTTGGTTAGCTGGCCTTTACCGTTTGCTGTGTTAGCAGAAAACAAAGAATGGTTGACTGCATCTTTTATGCCAACAAGATAGCCATTTTGGTCAAAAATATTTTTAATTACAAAACCAGATGGATATGTAGTCGAAGTTAATTGTTCGTATTGGTTGTAAGTGTATGAAGTAGTAAATATTTCGGAATAACTACCATGCTTTTCTTTAAACTGGATGCTATTGCCAAAGATGTCATAAGAAATCTCTTGGTAGCTGCCATCAAATGCAGTGGCTTTTTTTAATTGGTTTATCCCATTGCCTGTTTCATAAAATTCATAATGGGTTTCTTCACTTCCTACGGTTTTGGTTATACACCGACTCATGACATCATAATCAAATGTGATTAAATCAGAATTTCCTGAAATAGGACCATCTTGGCTTTGTAATTGACCATAAGCATTATAAACATAAGATGTAGTGCCACCGTTTAAGTCGATTAAACTTGTTTGTGTTCCAAAATCTGGGTCATAAGTCATTGTAATTAAACTATTACCTCCTGTTTTGGTTTGTAAAGGTGCTCCGAGTGCGTTGTATGTAAATTCAAGGGTGCCTCCACCATCTGTTGATGAAACAATCTTACCTGAAGCATCTATAGATTTAGAAGAACTTTGTCCAGCTGGATCTACTACCGTAATTGTATTTATGCCATTTGTTGCACTATAGTCATATATTGTGGAGCCAGCACTGTTACTTAACGAGGAAACTCGGTTGTAGTTGTCATAATTATAGGTAGTTACTACTGGTGTTTCTAATTCCTTATATGGTTGGGTTTGGGTTTTAAGGTTTCCTTTCTCATCATATGTCTGTGCAATAAGTATATCCTGTCCATTGTACCCTGGGACAATTGAAAATAAATTACGGCTTAAGGCATCGAAATAAATTGTTGACGATGGTGAACCAGGTTTGGCAGTTATAGTTGAGAATACTACGTTACCAAATCCCGAATTTAGAGCCCAGCTGGTGGTTGAGTTGGTTTCAACACCGTGCTCATCGATGCTCTTTATTAGCTTTCCCCAACCGTCATAATAAAAATATGTTGTCAATCCGTTAATTCCTTTAACAGAAAGTGGCTTTCCCCAGCGGCTGTCATAAGTGTATTCTTCATATTGGTTCAATGGATTATATTTTTTTATTGCAAAACGACCTTTGGTATCAAAGTCTACTTTAACAGTTTTGTTGGGCAGTCCTATGCTTGAAACATTTGATCGTTTGCAGTTTCCGAAAGCATCATATTGATCATATGTGGTTGTTACACTCTTTGGTAATCCAAAGAAGGAAGTTTCCTCTGTGGGCAAACCCTTGTTATTATATGAAAATTTTGTAAGCTTACTAAAATTGGAATTACCACGTTGGTTATAAGTTCTAATTGAGGTGGGAACAGTTTTACCACTATGTATTTCATAGGCCTCATATTCAACATATGATGTTTCCACCCCTGGTTTGATTTTTGTAATTTTTTTAATATTTCTGTCTGAAAAATAATCATATTGTATTGTTTGATTCAGAAATGAATTTAAATAATCGTTAGAAGTGGTTAATGTGCATCTTGCAAAGTACCTTAAGGTCCCTTCAATACTGCTAACAATATTCGTGTTTTCTGTTTCTGAAATAATTGAATTGTCTGATATTAACCTAAGACTATTTTTCTTTTGCAGAGAAACATAATTTGTTTCATTAATTTCATACTCTGTGATTTCCTTCATGCCACTTGGGTAATTTCTTGCAGCTATCGAGTTGAAACCCAAAAAACCTTTCCCATTTTTATGTAAGACAGAACCTGAATATTCATAAAAAGCATAGTTATTCCCATTTCCAACGCAATTTGGTGACCATTGTGAAACAACAATTGGAATAGGATACTTAAATTCAATTAATGGATAGGATTGTAAATTGCCTTGAGTATATGAATTGGATTGGGTTAAAAAATTATAATCGAAATTTAAAGGAATATTAAACCCATTCTTTGCAGAATGCAAAAGACGTCCTTTTGAATTTTTATTAAAATAAAAAATATTGGAAGGTTCCTCATAAAAAGAACGATGAATTTCGTCAGTATTACCATCACTGTTAAAATCACCTAACAAAACTGCATCATTTTGTGATATTGGGTGAGTTGGCTCAGAATGCTTACGTTCAAAACTATTGTAAGATATTGAATAATAAACATCCAAATATCCATGACCTGTATTTGAAATATCATAATTGTATAATATATCTGTTTTTCCATCTCCATTGTAATCAGCAACCATAGGCTTATAGTCAGAATCAGGAAAGTAATTATCAAATGTAAAATCATGTTCTTCAAACCCTGTTGTACCCTTGCAATAGGCAATATGCCAAGTATTAGTACCTGCAAGACCATTAGTTAAGAAATCAGTCGTTCCATCCCCATTAAAATCGCCAGGATAAATTGTATGCCACTTGGTAGGATAACCAGAGTCATAAAGAATTGATGCATTAATTAAACCATTTGTGCTTTTCTCAAAAGAAAATATTTTTGTATTTGACTCCTTAGTAACCATCAATTCTTGTTTTCCATCACCGTCAAAATCAATGACAAAAACATAATCCGCCTTTGTAATATCATTTGGAATAAAATCTGTGCCCGAAATAGTGTATTGAGTTGTTCCTATTCGTGGGAAACAAATTTTTCCCTTTACTATATGTTCGGTATATTCTTGGTTGCAATGCCATGGAAAACAGCAAAGATCCATATCACTTTGATATATGCCTAAAAATGTTAAAATATCGGTTGCACCATCCCCATCAAAATCACCTGTAACCAGAAAATTACTACCTGCAACATAGTTCTCGCTCCAATCCTCTGCAATTTCTAAAGGAGAAGAAAAATTACTTCCTGTAGAATTATATATTTTTGCATTAAGATGTTGAAATTTATTTTCACATTCAAAATTAAAGTTGGTAACCAAAAGGTCGGATTTCCCATCTCCATTGAAGTCTCCAAAATGCGTATTATGATAATATGGGATTATACCTCTTTCAATTGTATATTTACCATTATTTAGAATTGCAGTTTGATCGTCACTAATAGCAAATCCAGGATTATTTTGGTCAAAACTTCCATGATTATTGATAAACACTTTTATATCAGTAAAATATTTGTATCCATGTTGTTCAGGTGGAGCATAGTTTTTTGTTGCAGCCAAGATATCTGAAAATCCATCACCATTGAAATCACCAGTAAACATCTCAATTGATAAATTTTGAACCACTGAAGTTTGCGATTCTTGGAAAATTGGCTGTTCGTCTCCGTATTTAAAGATTGTGCTATTTATTTCTGACTCGTCGCTCCCAAATTCCTTTACCTCTTTAAGTAAACTATACATGTTAAGTCCATAATTAAATGTATAAGATTTGAAATTTTGCCCATCCGCGATTATCTGAATTTTTCTTAAAAGAAGACTACTTTCAATTGGAATTCCAGCAGAATAAACAATATTTTTATCCGACCTTGATTCATAATAGAACTCTATTGTATTATATGGATTCAAGCTCACTTCCTCATTGCCAGTGTATAAGATTTTGTCGATTACAATCTCTTGCCCTACTTTTCGATATTTAAAAGAAACATAATTTCCATAATTGTCCGTAATTTTATCGACAAGCCAAAATAATATTTCGTTTGTGCCTTCCTTTTTGAACTTGGAATCTAAGTTAAAGCCATATTGAATTGTAGTTCCGTTATTACTTTCAACAATAAAATAATTAATATCTTCTCCTGAAATATTAGCTGTAATTTTTGAAAAGCTTTCAGATTCAGTATAATAATAATTGCCTGATTTTATAAGCATCTGACCATCTAATGCAAAATTGTCAGTACCGTCAAATTTTACAGGCTCAACTTTGCCATTATGATATATAGTTTTTGGTACCCTACTAATAGCAGAAAGTCCACTTAAATTCCATCCCCAGCCTAATATTCCATTTCCTGATTGACTGTTATACCCTAAAGACAATGTTGGAATCATTCCAGCTGTTCCAGGTGGCACCTGAATAGGAATTGTATATGAGGCAGCCCCAGTTGGTGTTACATTATATGTTGCAGGAATATAACCAACAGCTTTTGATGTATTTATTTCTCTATCCTCAAATTCTTGATCATCCAATAATCCTCCACTATAATCAGCAGGTAAAATTTGACTTGGATCAATGTAAGCATGAAATATTCCATTTCCCGTAAATTCTCCAGCATGGAATCCATCTTTTAAATGAACAATATCCCTTGCTTTATATTGAACATTTGCAGTATTGGTAATATTTATCTGACCATTCGAACCTTGACCTGGTGCGGTAATAACAGAACCAACTACAGGGGCCTGAACTCCACTACTAAATGATTGTGTAACTTCTACAACTTGGCCAAATGAATTGTATCCAAGAAAAAAAAGAAGCACCAAAAAGTAAAATTGGATTTTGACTTTCATTTTGAATACTATTTTTTGCCTTTTAATTCCAATTCCACCTTTTTCAGTCTTTCCTTCATTTCAACATTGGCTTTGTCCAATTCTAAAAGGTATAAAGTTAATTCTTCCAATTTCTTTAGTAACATTTTGTTCATTTCTCCAAGAGAAATGCCATTCTCATCAACTTCTGTTGCACTTGGAATTCCTGGAAGGTGCTTGTATTCCTCAATGTATTTTGAAACTTCAAACAAAGTAGGCAATTGATACCCCTTTTCAAAAACATAATCAGCCCATCCATCAACTTTTACAAAAATCTCCTTTGCAACTGCCGTACCTGAAATATAAAGTTGTGCATTCCCCCATTCTCCATTGGTAATTTCCTGATTTCCTAATACAATTCTTGGTGAATTTATTTTTACCTTATTTATATCAGTAATTAATAATCCTTCTCCAAAAGTAGATTTTATGGTATGATTGTTATCTCCTAAAGTAATTTGAGAATAATTTCCATTTCCCCAGTTTGATGGCTGAATATTAAAAACTGGATTATTACCAAATATATGAAGTTGATTGTTAGGATCTGAAGTCCCGATTCCAATGTTTCCTGAATTGTTGTCAACATGCAACCTACTTCCTGTGATTTCAATTTCTCCATCCAATTTAAAATTACCCAAAACATGCAATTTTGCCTGTGGTAAAGTGGTAATTCCAATTCCAACATTTCCAATAGCTGGACATTTAATTATATCATTGGTATAAGTTGCAAATTGATTGTAAACATTACCCCATCCGAAGGTTGGAGAACAACCTGAACCTGGCTTAAAGCTAGGTCCACTTTTTAGGATGCCATCATTCCCAATTGAAACTAATTTAAATTCTTGGTTTGGATCAGTAGCCTCTTGCAAGTTGGGTATATTAACATTGCTTTTTAGGATTGCAGGCCCATTCACCTCCACACCCCCACTAGCCTTCAACTTCAACTGCGGCTGCGGGTTATTTGCTCCATTGCTTTTCAGCACCACATCCACACTGTCCCTAGTTCCAATATAAGCTGTTGTGTCAAGACCTATATTTCCATTCAAGGACCAACCCTGGG
>JAIBAJ010000140.1 GCA_019695265.1 Bacteroidia bacterium
AAAATAAAATGTCAGTTATCAATGCAATAAGAAACAAAATTGTCCTTAGGATATTTGCATGTGTAAGAAATGAAAAAAAGTACGAAAAAAATTTTCAGTACAATGTAAATTGAACATAGAAATCCGAAAGCGTGACCCGAACGCCTAGTTAAGAAGGATGGATTTGCAGATTAATTGGATAGGCGGAGGGGGCCCGCCAACTAAAATAAATTATGAATAAAAACGAAGAATTGGTTTATTTGAAAACCTTAAAAAGCAGCTTCAACTAAGCCCCAATGATAAAACTGCGCTCGCTAAAAGCAGGAATGCTAGCCGGAATATCATAAAAATGTTGAATATTTTCGGATGGGTGCATTAAACCAAGGCTGTAAAGAACCGGTACAAAATGATCGGGAGTGGGGGAGGCCAATAAACCCAATTTATGACTTGTTTCGTAGTTTATAATATCCTTCACATTTCTGGTGTCGATTTGTTTTTTAATCCAGTCATCGTAATCCTGCTCCCAACCATAGGGTTTGAAATCGTTGGATTGCATTTTTTGCATTGCCAGGCGTAAATTATGAATCAAAGAACCGCTACCGATGATAAGAACTCCTTTGTCTCTCAAAGCTTTTAACTGATTTCCGAGGTCGAAATGGTATTGAGGTTTGGCGTAATAATCGATGCTTAGTTGGAAAACAGGAATATTGCCTTTGGGAAACAAATGCATTAACATGGGCCAAGCGCCGTGGTCAAGCCCCCAGTCGCCGGTTAAGGAAACACCGGGAACCAATTTGTTTACTTCCCTTGCTATTTCGGGCGAACCCTGGGCCTTGTAATACACTTCGTAATATTCTTTCGGAAATCCATAATAATCGTAAATCTGTTTCTGTTCTAGGGAAGAATTTACAAAACTGCCTTTGGTGCACCAATGTGCCGAGACTACCAAAGCTGCTTTTACATCGTAGTTTTCTTGTAAACGCTGACCCAATTCAAACAAGGTATTCCAAAAAGGTCGTTGCTCTTTGGTCATTGGAATATCCATAGGGTTGCCATGCGAGGTAAATAACACAGGCAAACGATTGGATTGCTTAGGTAAGGTATCGGTAAAGTTTTTAAAACTAGACAAGGAAGTCATGGCAGAAAGAGCGGCTAGGGAGTGAATAAAGGAAGATCGGTTCATGGTATATGGGGCCGAAGTGGTGAGGTGCAGTTGGCTAAAATTTCATATTAAGGATTGAGTTCCTAGATAGAAAAGGCCACTTTACTTAAGAGCAAAGGTAGGAGAGAAGACTAGAATGGAAGTAGGACAAATTCGAAAAAAGATAGACTAAATGCCAAGGAAAAAGACTAAAAAGTTTGTAACTTGTTAAAATTTACTTAGCTGTTTCTTAACCTAAGTAGGGTAGTAAGTATTTACTTTTGAAAACTATCTCCCAAAATTAAAATGCAAAAATATTTCAGGTCGATTTCTATATTGACTTTTCTTGTTTCGTTGAGTATTAGAACATTCGCTCAAACTACTTTAGCGCCCGGTGATTTGGCAATAATTGCCATGAATTCTACTGATCCTGATCAATTTTCCTTTGTTTTATTAAGGGATATTGCCGCAGGAACGGTAATTAATTTTACCGACAACGGTTTTTCATCAACCACCTTGGGAAGAACAGGGGAGGGGTATTTGACCTATACTGCTCCAGTTGCTCAATGTGCAGGAACGGTAATTTCATGGACCAGCGGAATGAATATTACCGGAACCGGTTGGAGTGCAAGTGCTCCTGCCAACTTTGCATTTAATGTAAATGGTGAGCAGTTGTTTGCCTTTCAGGGAACCACTTCGAATTGGAGCACCCAAACAGGCATTACCTTATTGTATGGTTTTCAAACCTTTGGAAATTGGTTAAGTTCAGGTACGGCGGCTTCTACCACCTCCTACAACCCGTCATCCTTGTCGGATACCTATAAATTGGTTGTTCCTACCAATAACAATGCAGCATTAACCGGAACCAGTCTTTCGGGTAGTGCTCCTGAAATTATTACCCAGGTTACCACCTTGGCGAATTATACCCAAGCTTTGCATCCTACAGCGGTTACTATCCCTGCTTATACTGCATTTACCTTGCAAAGTGCTACATTTTCTTACGCCCAATCGCCTATGTGTACCGATCTTTCAACGACCCAATTACCAAGTTTTGTCGGAAGTTCAGGAGGTGCATTTAGTGGAAACAACGGGCTTCAAATAAATGCTACCACCGGAGGCATTATCCCATCTGCAAATTCGGGTGGTACTTACCAGGTAACGTATACCATTAGCTCCACCGTGGGTTGCTCGAACCTAACGGCTACTACCAATTTGAATATTACCCAATTACCTGTTGCCAACATTTCCTATTCCGGAAATCCATTTTGTTCGAATGCATCTTCGGAATTACCGGATTTAGTTGGAGATGGGAGTGGAACCTATACATCTACCTCCGGTTTAAACATAGCTTCCAATGGGTTAATAAACCCTAGTAATTCTACACCCGGAATTTACTCAGTAACTTATGAAATTCCGGCCAATGCCGGTTGTGGTATTGTAACAGCAAGCACCTCCGTAACAATTACCGCCTTGCCAAATCCAAGTTTCAGTTATTCCAATTCTCTGCTTTGTACAAGTGGTGCCTTACAGTTGCCGACTATTTCCGGAACATCAGGAGGAAGTTTTTCATCTGTTGCAGGACTTTCGATTGAAGCATCTTCAGGAGAAATTGATCCCTCAAACTCCAATGCCGGAACCTATGTAGTAACCTATACTTTAGCTGCAGCAGGAGGTTGTTCAGCCCAAAGTTCTAATCAAAACGTGACTATTGAGCAAGAGCCAACAGCCAGTATTACATACCCTAATTCACCTTTTTGCACCAATCAATCTCAGGTTAGTGTATCATTTTCAGGAAATTCAGGCGGTGTTTATTCTTCCACATCCGGCCTTTCCATAGATGCCAGTACCGGAGATTTGCAACCCAATGCAAGTCAGCCTGGTACTTATCAAATAACCTATACTATTCCGGCTAGTTTGGCCTGTCCTGCCTTTTCAACGAATACAACTATTCAATTAACCGCGCTTCCGGCGGCCACCATTTCCTATGCTAGTCCGGTTTGCTTGGGAGGAAGTGTGGAGAATGTGGTATTGACTGGAAATGCCGGAGGAACCTTTTCATCAACGGCAGGATTAACAATTGATCCGAATACAGGAGCTATTGATCCGGGAAGCAGTTTGCCGGGAACGTATTCGATTACTTATACTATGGCTGCTGCCAATGGATGTCCATTACAAACTGCATCTGCCGGTTTCACTATTACGGATCCTAACCCTCCTTCCATTTCCTATTCTGCTAATTCTTTTTGCAATGATGGTAGCACTCAAAACGTAGTTCAAACGGGAGCAAGTGGAGGCAGTTATAGTTCCACCCCCGGTTTGTCTATCGATAATAATTCGGGGAGTATTGATTTAGGAAATAGCAGCGCAGGGGCTTATACGGTAGTTTATTCGGTACCTGCTTTTTCCGGATGTCCGGCACAAGCTGCTAATTTTGGATTAACCATTGTTCAGGCTCCAACTGCAACCATTTCTTATTCAGGTACTCCGTATTGCCTTGATTCATCCAATCCAACTGTTACTCTTTCGGGTACAGGGGGAGGTAGTTTTTCATCCGGACCTGGTTTGAGTATAAATTCAGTAAGCGGATCCATCGATTTAGCACAAAGTTCTGCCGGAAATTATACGGTAAGCTATTTTCTGCCTGCTGCTAATGGGTGTAATAGCTTTACAACCGGCACTTCTATTAGTTTAACAGCACCCTCTTCTGCAAGCATTTCGTATCCTTCCGGACCACTTTGCACCTCCGGAAGTCCGGCCCTACCAACTTTTGCAGGAACTTCCGGTGGGAGTTATTCATCGGGAGCCGGTTTAACTATAAACTCAGTTACAGGGGAGGTAAATCCATCAGCCAGTACAGCAGGCAATTACACGGTAAGTTATTCTATACCGGCAAATAATGGGTGTTCCTCTTATTCTACGACAACAAATTTAACCATCGATCAAGCTCCTTCAGCCATAATTTCTTATGCTGGCAATCCGATATGCCAAACCGGAAATATAGAAGCTGTAAGTATTTCAGGCAGCTCGGGAGGAAGTTTCTCTTCTACATCCGGTTTGAGTATCAATTCAGGAAATGGTTCAATTAATCCAATTCAAAGTCAGGTTGGTAGCTACACTGTTACCTATACCATTCCGGCAACCGGAGCATGTTCATCTTTTTCGACAAGCACGCAAGTAAGCATCAATGCACCGGGAACGGCTAGTATTTCATATCCCGGATCTCCATTTTGTACCAATTCAACTTCGGTACAAGTTAGTTTAACAGGATTGCAGGGGGGCAGTTATTCTTCAGGCAGTGGTTTGGTGATTGATGCGAATACCGGAACTATACAGCCGAATCAAAGTACTGCCGGAAATTATACTGTGGTGTATACTGTTCCGGGTAATGGTGGCTGTGCGACCCAATCCTTTACCACTGCAATTGCTATTTCTTCCCTACCTGCTGCAACCATTTCCTATGCAAGTGCACCATTTTGCACTACTTCTTTGGCAACCCTTCCAAGTATTGTTGGTACTTCCGGAGGTAGTTTTTCCTCTACCAGCGGACTAAGCCTTGATGCCACCACAGGACAAATTACCCCTTCAACCAGCAATGCAGGAACCTATATCATTACCTATTCCATGCCTGGCAATGCCGGGTGTTCGGCTCAAAATGCTACCACCTCTGTTTCCATTTCATCACCCATTCTAACCTTGATTAACTATTCCGGAAACCCTATTTGCCAATCAGTGCAAAGTGTGATCCCAACCATTACCGGAATTCAAAGCGGAACTTTTTCAGCCGGTAGTGGACTTAGTATTAATTCGGTTACAGGAGAAATTAATCCTTCTTCTACCAATCCGGGAACCTATATTATCAATTACCTGACTCCATCCGGAGCCAATGGTGGTTGTCCGCAAACCAATGCTTCTCAGGTAATATCGGTGGTTGCCAATCCGGTTCCGGTCATTAGTTCAATTGGCAATGCTAACGTATGCGGTAGTGGGCAAGGCGTTGAATTAGTTTCAAATTACCAAAGCGGAAATTCATGGAGTGTGGGAGGAAATAACGATACCGTTTTTGTATTGCAATCCGGTTCGGTTATTTTAACTGTTACTGACGCCAATAATTGCACCGGTGTTTCTGCCCCGTTTATTGTTGGACAAGGTTCTCTTCCTGACAATGGAGTGACACTTAATGGAAACACCATAACTTCAAACCAAACCAATGCAACTTACCAATGGTATTATTGTTCTCCTTCCTTAATGGAGTTGCCCGGAGAAACCCAATCGGTTTATGTTGCTAACCAAAGTGGAGATTATGCAGTAGTTGTTAATTTGAATGGATGTTTGGATACTTCCATTTGCACCAATGTTCTAATTGTTGGTAACGAAGAACTAAGTGCCGGAGAATGGAGCATTTATCCCAATCCGAGCTCAGGCCAATTGACCATACATAGCGGTAAATTTTCGCAAAAAAGCAAAGTGCAGATTTTTTCCTTAGTCGGAAGTAAATTAGTTGGAGAATATTGGATTGAATCCGGTAGCATGTTCGACTTAAGTGAACTTCCCGATGGTTTGTATTTTGTTTGTACTGAAGGAAATGAAACCAAACCATTGAAATGGTTGAAAACTAGGAATGATTAGTGAAAATTTAAATTTAGACTTACTTAATAACCGGTTGGATATTGGGTTTGGCAAGCTTTAAGAATACCAGAGTTGCAAATGGAATAAAATTGGAGTTGAAAATTAAAGAAACATCCAATTTTTAGGATAATTGGAGAGAATATAAATGAATAAGTTGATTCATTTGGAAACTGAAAGAACGTTTATGCGCCAATTGGTAAAGGAAGATTCGTATAATTTTTATTCCTTGAACCTGGATGAAGATGTACTAAAATTTACTGGAGATAAGCCTTTTAGCAGAATTCAGGATGCCATCAAGTTTTTGGAAAATTATGATCAATATGAAAAGTACCGGGTAGGAAGATTGGCAGTTATAGACAAAGGTAGTTTGGAATTTTTGGGTTGGTGTGGATTAAAGTATTCTGTGGACAGGCATGAGTATGATATTGGATTTAGATTTTTTAAAAAATATTGGAATAAAGGTTATGCAACCGAAACATCTCAAAGGTGTTTGGAATATGGATTTGATGAACTTGGAATTGAACGAATTGTAGGTCGTGCCAGGAAGGAGAATTTGGCATCTATTCAGGTCATGGAAAAAATCGGTATGACTTATTTACGAGCTTTTGATTTTGATGGACATCCGGGTGTGATTTATCATTGTAGCAGGAAGAAATAGGTTAAGATTTTGGGGCCGGTTCAGGTAGATTAAACTCAATTTAATTAAGGGCTGCTGAATAGTACTCCAAATGTTCAATAGTAGTAATTTGAAATGGTTTTATAGAAAATTCTGCAAGCCTTTTGTCTAAATACCTATTGGACAGTATGTTAGGGTCAATTTTGTGTTTACATTTTAATGAAAAATTGGCCTAAAAACTTGTCTCCTCGGCCTTGTTATAATATTCCAAATTCCCTTGAACTTTTATCCTTATTGAATTAGTAATTTTTTCGTTAGACAGAAATTCAGCATCAGCTTCGTTGTCTGCGGTTTGCAATATTTATGTATACAGTTTCACCTTGTCGCTTTGCATCTCCTGACTTCCGCGATTTTCCCTAAGGCCTTCTAAAAGGCTTGATTTTATTGGGGTCGATTTTTGATTTGGGTGTTAATTTGGGTGTTTTACCTTTGTTTTGTGTTTATAAGGAAACTCAAATCGCCTAATGGAAGAACTTACGTTCAAGTCGTAGACAAG
>JAIBAJ010000141.1 GCA_019695265.1 Bacteroidia bacterium
AGGGCATTCATCACCGAACAATCTTCGAACCCGGCATTCATTCCTTGTCCGAAAAACGGAACCGTGGCATGGGCGGCGTCACCCATGAGGGCGAATTTTCCGCTGGTCCAGGGGAAGCAACGGATAATGGCGAGGGAGGAAAGGGGATGATTTTCCCAGGAATCGGCCACATTGGGCATGAGGTCAAAGAAATCGGGAAAAACATTTTTGAAAAAATCGTTGACTTTTTCCTTGGAATCCAGGTTGTTGAAACAATATTGGTGACCTTCAAAAGGCATGAACAGGGTACAGGTAAAAGAGCCGTCGAAGTTGGGCAGTGCGATGAGCATAAAGCGGCCACGGGGCCAGATATGCAGGGTGTTTTTTTCCAGTTTATAGCTGCCGTCATCGTTGGCCGGAAGCAAGATTTCGCGGTATCCGTCTTCGATATAATTTTGGCTGTAACTGAAGCGATCAAGCTTTTGCATGGCATTGTACCGAACGGCTGAGAAGGCGCCATCGGTAGCAAAAACCACATCTGCTTTAATTTCAGTGATTTTTCCGGTTTCGATGTTTTTAAACTGAGCCAGCCCGTTTTTTAAGTCGGCATTGCTGCATTCTTCGTTAAAAAAGAATTCTACCTGACCGGATGCTTCTGCTAGGTCCATCAATTTGCAATTGATGTCTTTACGGGAAACAGAAAAAATTGCCTGACCATTAATGCCATAAGGTTGGTAGTTTTTTTGATGGCCTTCGTTATGAAGAGTTCGCCCATACATAGGAATGGCAATTTTGCGGATTTCTTCTCCAATGCCAACTTCGTCCAGTGCCTTCCAACCCCGGTAGGAGGTCGCCAGGTTGATGGATTTACCACCCGAAATTTTTGCTTTGCGCATATCCGGTCTTTTTTCAAAAACCTTCACGCTATAACCGGCTTTTTGAAGGTAAATAGACCAAAGTGAGCCAACGAGTCCGGCCCCAACGATAACCGCTTCTTTCATAATTGCGTTTGCTTTAATGTTATACAAGTTCTTTCTTTAATTCGGGCGGGTCCATCACGGCACCGCATTTTTTGCAGGTGCGAAGTTCTAAATTATCGTAAAACCCTTGCATAAGTTTTGGCAATTGTACAACAATATCCTCAAGTTTAAATTGGGCCCGGTATAATTCCCGGTCACAGACTTCGCAATACCAGGTGCAGGCATCCCATTCGTCGGACTTACGCACCCGCTCAATCACCAGTCCGACGGTGTCTTTAATCCGTTGCGGACTATGTTCCACTTTTGGAGGAAGCATAAATATTTCACCTTCACGAATGTCAACGATTCGGGTTTTACCATTTTCACGGATGGGCAACTGCATATCGCCTTCGAGTTGGTAAAAGAATTCCTCGCTTTCATTGTAGTGAAACTCTTTGCGGGCATTAGGGCCACCAACAACCATGATGATAAATTCGGTATCTTTATATACAACTTGGTTTCCTACGGGAGGTTTGAGCAGATGTCGGTTATCATCTATCCATTTTTTGAGATTGAGGGGAGGGAGCATGGTAAACATTTTCGCCAAAAGGATGGAAAATTTAGAAGAGAAAAAATGATTTCACTCATTCGTCATGCAAAATTAAAAGGGTAGCTTTTTAATTTCCCATTCAACATTGCTACACCTGACCACAGTCATTTCCCGGGCTGAGTAAGCTAACTACTTTCGCCTCAAAGCAATTGCCATGAAAGGAGGTGAACTTATTGCCAAAACCCTGCAACTGCAAGGGGTTAAATTCCTTTTTACCCTTTGCGGCGGACATATTTCGCCCATATTTGTTGGGGCACAAAACCTTGGTATCCGGGTGATTGATACCCGCCATGAAGCTACTGCCGTTTTTGCTGCCGATGCCGTTTCCCGCCTTTCGGGTATTCCAGGGGTAGCAGCCGTTACAGCCGGTCCCGGATTAACCAATGCCATAACAGCCGTTAAAAATGCCTATCTGGCTCAATCACCTCTGATCCTGTTGGGAGGGGGCGCGGCAACAATTCTGAAAGGTCGTGGTTCACTTCAGGATATCGACCAAATGGCCATGATGAAACCCAATGTGAAGTGGGCTGCCCGCATCACCAAGGTCAAGCAAATCGTTCCAACCATCATGGAGGCTTTTCAAAGGGCCCAGGAAGGTGTTCCCGGACCTGTGTTTGTGGAATGTCCGATCGATACCTTGTACGAGGAAGAATTGGTGCGAAGCTGGTATGGTGCAAAATCCAAGGATCAGCCACCACGTAATTTGCAGGAAAAGGCCATTCAATGGTATGTCAATCGACATGCACGCAAACTTTTTGAAGATAAGGAATTGGTTCAATTTCCGGCTTCGGTTTCCAAACCTTCCATTCCTCAGTCCTCTTCCACCCAAATTAACAAAGCAGTTGAACTACTTCAAAAGGCTCAAAAACCCTTGATGATTATTGGAAGTGGCTCGGTGATGCAACCAAGGGAGGCACAAAGTTTGGCCGAAGCGGTGATAAAATTAGGAATACCGGTTTATTTGAGTGGGATGGGAAGAGGTTTGCTTGGTCCTGAAAATTCCATCCAAATGCGACACAAGCGCAAAGAAGCCATCAAAGAATCCGACCTCATCATTCTGGCCGGGGTTCCCAACGACTTTCGACTAGATTATGGCGCCCACATTGGCTCCAGAAAATTTATATCCATCAACCGTTCCAAAGAGGATTTATACAAAAATAAACGTCCTACCCTAGCCATACTAGCCGATCCACAGGATTTTCTGATTAGGCTTTCCAATCAATTCCAAAGCAAACAACCATCCTGGATTGAAAACTTACGCCAGCGTGACTTAAAACGTGAGGCTGAAATCGATTCTCAATTAGACGCAGTTCAAGAGGGAATCAATCCACTGGCTTTGTTTCGCTACCTCGACAGCCAATTGCCTGACAATTCCATTCTGATTGCCGATGGGGGCGATTTTGTGGCTACTTCGGCTTATACATTACGTCCCCGGGCACCGCTCTCCTGGCTCGATCCGGGTGTGTTTGGAACCTTAGGTGTGGGTGCAGGTTTTGCCCTGGGAGCCAAATTGGTATTTCCTGAAAAGGAAGTGTTTATCATTTTCGGCGATGGCAGTTCGGGGTACGGATTAATTGAGTTCGACACTTTTGTCCGACATAAACTTCCGGTAACGGCCATCATTGGAAACGATGCCTGTTGGAATCAGATTGCCCGCGACCAGGTAGAATTTCTGAAAAGCGATTGCGCAGTCACCTTAGTTCATTCCGATTATGAAAAGATAGCAGATGCCTTTGGTGGAGAGGGTAGGAGGGTAGAGCGTCTGAATGATTTTAAACAAGCCCTGGATGAAGCAAAAGAGGCTTCTCGAAAGGAATTACCCTACATCATCAATGCCATTTTAGCCAAAAGCGATTTCCGCAAAGGCTCTTTATCCATGTAAAATTGAATGCTATGACCGAGAAAAAAAGAAAAGTATTAGCCGAACCTTTTAAAATAAAAATGGTGGAACCCCTGAAAGTTACCACCGAAGAATACCGTCAAAATGCCTTGAAAGAGGCCGGATATAATCCATTTTTACTCCATGCGGAGGATGTTTTTATCGACTTCCTCACCGATAGTGGAACCGGTGCTATGAGCGATTCACAATGGGCCGGCATTATGTTGGGTGATGAAAGTTATGCCGGCGCCAAAAGCTGGGAACACCTTGAAGCGGTAGTGAAAGATTTAACCGGGATGCCTTACATCCTTCCTACCCACCAAGGCAGGGCAGCCGAGCGCATTTTATATGGACTTTTGGGAGGAAAGGATAAAGTTTTTATTTCCAATACCCATTTCGATACCACCCGGGCCAATATCGAATTTACTGGAGCAAGCGCCATAGATATTTTACCCGATGAAGCCCGGGATCCTGAATTATACCTGCCTTTCAAAGGAAATATGGATTTGGATAAATTACAAATCCTAATTGAAGAAAAGGGAGCCGGAAACATTGGTGCTGTGATTATTACTGTTACCAATAATTCTGCCGGAGGTCAACCCGTTAGCATGGCCAATGTAAAAGCCTTACGCGCTATTTGCGACCAACATGGTTTGCTCCTGGTTATTGATGGTTGCCGAATCGCCGAAAATGCCTATTTCATCAAGCAAAGGGAAGCCGGATACCAGAACAAATCCTACAAAGAAATTGCTCAGGAAATGCTCCGACTCGGAGATGCCTTTATTATGAGTGCCAAAAAGGACGGCATGGTTAATATCGGCGGACTTCTTACCTTGAATGATGAGGCACTTTCGGTACGTTGCAAAAACCTCCTGATTATTTCCGAAGGCTTTACTACCTATGGCGGTTTGGCCGGAAGGGATATGGAAGCTTTGGCCATCGGACTGCAAGAAGTTTTTAATCCCGATTACCTGAATTACCGCATTCGCAGCACTGCCTATTTGGGTGAACATTTGCGCAATATGGGCATACCGGTGGTGTGGCCCATAGGTGGACATGCTGTATACATTGATGCTCATAAGTTATATCCTCACATACCCATCAACCAATTTCCGGGTCAGGCCCTGGTGTGTGATTTATATGTGCAGGGAGGTATTCGCTGCGTGGAAGTAGGTTCGGTGATGTTTGGAAAAAATGATGAAAAGGGTGAACTGATTCCGGCTGCCAATGAATTGGTTCGACTGGCCATTCCGCGCCGGGTCTACACCCAAAGCCATATAGACTATGTGTTGGAAGTTTTCGAAGATATTCTAAAAATGAAGGAACAAAAAACCGGCTATCGAATTACCTATGAGCCGCCATTTCTGAGGCATTTTACGGCCAGGTTTGAACGAATTTAGTTAATGATTTACAATAAATTTAGCTCGTCTGAATTGATTAGAATTGCTCGCTTCAAGCCAAAATAATCCATTTGGTAAATTGTCGATTGAAATTTCTCTATTGTTGGATAAAATCCCTGAAGCAAGTTTCTCCCCATTCATTCCAAGGATTTTGTAATTCCACTTCCCAGGAAAAGTACCATTAAGTTTCAAATAAGTTTGGCAAGGATTGGGAAAAAAAACCAAATTATCTGAACTTCCAGGTGTTTCAATACCTTCATACCAATTTTCATAAGCTCCCAAATCAAATCCATTTCCAAAGGGTCTTTGAATTCCAGCAAAATCAAATGAACTGCTTCCTTCCACTCCGGAATCGACGCAAGGACTGTCGTTAAGTATATGAAAATCGGAATGAATCGGATCAATTAACAAGGGATCTTCATGAAAGGAATGCACATCCTGTCCATAGGTGCTTTGGTATTCGGTAAATTGCCCATCTGTCAAAACCGTCAATTGACTATTGGTATAAATTGCCATCATTGTATCACTTGGTTCCGATGTATACCAGCAATTGTAATCCAGCTTGGTAAAGTTCAAGCTTGGTATGGAGTTGTGATCGAAAAATAAAAAGCACCGCGATTCTGAAAAAATATTGTTTCGGATAATGATGGAATCCATCGGAGCTGTTTGGGTACTTACATAAATTTGAAACCCTTTTAGATCAGGTCTTTGCAATCCCCCCCATCCTCCTCCTGCATTGTAACAGGTGTTGTTTTCGAAATAAATGTTTTTCATAAACGAGCCTTGGGTTACCGCCGGTTGAATAAAATAACAATACGATGATTCGGAGCAATTCCAAATGAGGTTGTTTCTGTAAATAATATTGTATTGTTGAATCGTTCCGCCTGCTGATGCATTGCCCTGATTGGTAACTGCATCATCGTAAATTTCAAAAAAACGACATTGTTCCACCACATTGTCATGACTATTGGCCCAAAATTGAATTCCTCCGCCATACCGAACCTGATTAGTCAATTCCCCGCCTCCAATATAGGATACATCGCAATTGGACAAGGTAAAATGGTGGCTGTTCCTGATTTCAACTCCATCCGCACTGCCATATTGTATGGAGAAATCCCGAACAACAATATGAGAGTCACCTACGGCATACACAATAAAATCGGTGAGGGCTGCCTCAATATGGTTGTAAAAATTACCCGGATTTGTATTGGAAAACAGGTACACCTTATGGCTTCCATTTTTATCATACCAAAAATCACCTTGCTGGGTACAATCTGCCAAATACCATTTTTTTCTGCCACAGCTTTCTTCCTGGTTAAACAATAAATTTCCAACGTCTATGGCTGAACTTTGGGCACTAATCCAAACCTGGTTGCCTCCATCAATCCATTCAGTTTCCGAACTCACATCAACCGAACCCAACAACCTGGGTTTACTACCTATTCCATACTTGCCGTAAACCAATCGGCCGGCTCCAGACCCACTTTGCAATTCAAGTTGTCCACGCCAAATTCCTCCTCCTTCAAAAAGTATGCTGTCACCAGGCGAAAAATGAAAACTATTCACTTTAGTTAGACTTTTCCAAGGCAGGTTAGTAGAGGTGCCCGGACTAAAATCTGAACCCAAATTGCTTACATAATAGGTCGTTCCGTGAACTTTAACTATGGAAAACCAAATGGCAACAAGCAAGAGTTGGAAACGCATGGTTGGTAGAAAAATCAAATATCCGAAGGACAATCAAAGATAGTAGAAAGAAGGAGCAGGAAGATAATAATACCAATTTTTTCAAGAAGAATTAATACATAAAATTGGGCTAAACATTATGGCCATTATGTATAATTACTATTTGGCGGGCCCCCAACCACCCAAACAGAGTTGCAAGTTCAAAAATGTTGCACTTGCGGTTGGGTCAGGCTTTCGTCGCTACTCCTCACCCCGAAAATATTCGGGGTTGTGGGGTAGCATCCTCAATCCTTGCCCGGACGCTCCGC
>JAIBAJ010000142.1 GCA_019695265.1 Bacteroidia bacterium
GTTAAATTACCACATTGACAATTTTCTTTGGAACCACAATCACTTTTTTGGGTGTTTTACCTTCTGTCCATTTTACGGATTCGGCATGTTCAAGGACAGCCTTTTCAATTTCGGCATTGCTAAGTCCTACCGGTAACTCCAGGTTAAAGCGTGTTTTTCCATTGAATGAAACCGGATAGTTGAATGTATTATCCTCCAGGAAAGCCGGGTTAAATTCAGGGAAAGGTTCAAATGCAATGGTTGATGAATGTCCTAGTCTCTCCCACAATTCTTCTGTTATATGCGGCGCATAAGGAGAAAGTAATACCAACAATGGTTCTAAAATGGAACGATTGGAGCATTTGGCTTCACTTAATTCATTCACACAAATCATGAAATTGCTTACAGAGGTATTAAACGAGAAGCGTTCTATGTCTTCCTGTACTTTTTTAATGGTTTTGTGTAAGGTTTTTAGTTCAGCTTTAGTTGGTTCTTGTGATTCTTCTTTTCCTTCCATAAGGGGAAGGTACAAACGCCATAATTTTTTCAAAAATCCTGAAACACCTGTAATTCCATTGGTATTCCAAGGTTTACTTTGTTCAAGAGGTCCGAGAAACATTTCATACAAACGCAAGGTGTCGGCACCATAATCTAAAACGATGTCATCCGGATTTACAACGTTGTATTTGGATTTAGACATTTTTTCAACCTCGTATCCACAGATGTATTTTCCATTTTCTAAAACAAATTGGGCTTGGCTGTAATCTTCTCTCCATTGTTTAAATCCTTCGATATCCAATTCGTCATTTTTTACATATTTCACATCTACCCGAGGGGCATTTATTCCTACCACGGCTTTTGGGAAATCAGAAAGGGAGATGGAAAGATTTAATTTCTTATTTATAAGCTGGATTAGCCATTCCGGATCCATGTTTTTTTGAAATTGGTCATAAATTCCTTTTGAAACAAAGATTGGATGGGTGAAATCCGTTGTCATATTTACAAAGAAAACCTGATAAACAAAACTTGTTCTACCTTGGATCATTCCCTGATTGATGAGTTTTTTGGCCGGTTCATCAATGTTAAGATAGCCTAAGTCTTTTAAGAATTTAGTCCAGAAGCGTACGTACATCAGATGCCCGGTGGCATGTTCAGAACCACCGATGTATAAATCCACTTCCTTCCAATACGTAGCGGCATCTTTGGAAACGAATTCTGTTTCATTTTTCGAATCCATGTAACGAAGGTAGTACCAGCTGCTACCGGCATAACCGGGCATGGTATCGGTTTCGCGTTTACAAACTTGTTTTCCATCTTCAAAAGTTACATGAACCCAATCTTGCACAGAGGCTAGTGGACCTTCTCCGGTTCCGGTAGGTTGGTAGGTTTTAACGTCGGGAAGGGTAGGGTATTGGCCGAATGGCAATAGTTCAGGAATTCCATCTTTGTAGATGATCGGGAAAGGTTCGCCCCAATAGCGTTGACGGCTAAAACCGGCATCTCTTAGCTTAAAATTTACTTTACCCTTTCCAATTCGCTTTTCTTCAATGGCCTTGATTGCAACCGGAATAGCTTCCTTGCCTGTTAGTCCATTTAAAAAGCCGGAATTAATCATTTTTTTATCCTTGCTTTCATCAGCACCCTCCGAACAATCTTGCCCTTCAAGCAGGGGAATTATTTGAATATTGAAATGATTAGCAAAATTCCAATCGCGTTGGTCGCCTGATGGAACTGCCATCACTGCCCCGGTTCCATATCCTGCAAGAACATAATCGCCGATCCAAACCGGAACTTTTGAACCGGTAAACGGATGAAAAACAAAGGCTCCGGTAAAAACACCGCTTACTTTTTTTACTTCCGACATCCGTTCCCGTTCGCTTCGGTTTTTGGCCCAATTCACATATTCTTCCACCGCTTCTTTTTGTTCCGGGGTGGTAATTCTGTTTACTAATTCATGCTCAGGAGCCAGAGTTACGAAGCTTACACCGAAAATGGTATCAGGACGGGTGGTAAAAACTTCAATTATCTCACCACCACCAACATAAAATCCAGTCTCTGCATTGGGTTCTCCTACCGGAAAAATATTTGCAACAGGTGAAACAGAATCATGGGGAGCAACTCTGAATTGGATGGAAGCACCTTCACTTCGACCAATCCAGTTGCGTTGAATTTCTTTGATGCTTTCCGGCCAGTCGATCGTGTCAAGCCCTTGCAATAGACGATCGGCATATGCTGTAATTCGAAGCGACCATTGCCTCATCATTTTCCTTTCGACCGGATGTCCACCTCGTTCTGAAACTCCGTCTTTTACCTCATCATTGGCCAAAACCGTACCCAATGCGGGGCACCAGTTAACGGCTGTGAACTTTTGATAAGCCAAACGGTATTGCATTAGAATCGCTGATTGTTCCTGTTTGGACCAGGACCTCCATTGATCTGCAGTAAATTCAGTATAATCTTCGTCGCAAGCTGCGGAGACGTTGAAATTTCCTTCTTTTTCAAACAGTGCAATCAGTTCAGAAATGGCTTGAGCCTTGTTGCTTTTTTTGTTGTACCAGGAATTAAATAATTGGGCAAAAATCCATTGAGTCCAGCGGTAATACGCAGGGTCGGAGGTTTTAAATTCTCTATCCCAGTCGAATGAAAACCCAATTTTATCCAGTTGCTCCCTGTAGCGGGCAATGTTTTTTTCGGTAGTAAGTGCCGGGTGTTGACCTGTTTCAATGGCATATTGTTCGGCAGGTAAACCAAAAGCATCGTAACCCATTGGGTGTAAGACGTTAAAGCCTTTGTGACGCTTAAATCGAGCGAAAATATCAGAAGCAATATATCCGAGTGGATGGCCTACATGTAAGCCTGCACCGCTTGGATAAGGAAACATATCCAATACATAATACTTGGGCTTAGTAGATTGATTGTCAGCTTTAAAGGTTTTATTTTCGGCCCATCTTTTCTGCCACTTTTCTTCGATTTCTTTGTGATTGTATTCCATTGCCTGCAAAAGTATGGTTGTAGCGCAAACTACGGAAGGAAAAAACAAGGATTCTTTTCACTTTTACCAGATACTTTTCAAGTTCGATGGCCGGAATGGAATGAATTTTGACAATTGCCCGGCTGAAAGTGTAAAAGGATTCGGCCAAACTAGGTGGCTTAGCGCATGGATAGAATTGGGTATGCTGGATTCTCAACTATACATAATCACTATTTTTTTTAATTTCTAGTATGCGGGCCCCCTCCGCCTTCCTCCATTTTTGCAACCCCAAAATAGTTTGCATGGCGTTCGGGTCACGCTTTCGGCTGTAGTCCAAGCCCACTCCGCTAAACGCTGCGTTGGCTTGGAGCTACTTGCCTCTATCGTTGCCCGAGTCGAAACCTCAACCTATAGTATCTTTACCCATGTTTTTAGAGAAATAGTCACCTAACTTTTTTGATAATTGCAAGAATACCTACTCATCCAAACACGGTTTAGGCAAAGGAACTCGACGCATTATTGGCTATTGCTAATTTCCCATTGGTAACCCAATTTGTCACTCACCCAATTTTTTCAATTTGAATCTGATTGGGTTTGCACCCTCGGGCAACGATAGAGGCAAGTAGCCCACAGGCGCACGCGGCGCTAGCCAAGTGTGCCGAGGACTACAGCCGAAAGCGTGACCCGAAGCCCAAGCAGTATGATAGGAGTCTTGACGAAAATTTGGAGGGCTAAGGGGGCCCGCCTAAAAAAATAGAAAATTCAGGACTTAGTTCTCTTTAATCCACTTAACAACCCGGTTTTGGAAAGAGATGGTGTACATTCCGGCTTGTAAAGAAGTGATGTTAAATTGAGTTTCTGCTTGATTACCAGTCGATTCCAGCACTACTCTTCCTTGAAGGTCTTTGATTTGAACCAATCCGATAGAGGTGGATTTACTGAACAAAGTAAGGTTGTTTTTAGCCGGATTGGGGTAAAGAATATAGCCTTGATTGTCAAGAGTTTGGATGCCTGTATGGTCGATTTGGAAATTTCCGGGAGGCATACTATCGATGTAATTTACTTCGGAAACAGTTGTTTGGCCACCACCGCCACCAAAGCCTGAGGAAGCGCGGGTAGTAATTTGCAGAACAGGAACTCCGATATTTTTAGCCAGCCATTTGTATTCGATAATAGTACTAGGCAAGGTAAGTGGGAAAGGAAATGGACCTTGGAGAAAGATGATGCTATCGACCCCAACGATGGTTGATTTAACTCTTAGAACCTGAGGCCATTCACCATAAGGAGTATAAAGTTTTCCCCATCCATCAACTTCATTGGTACGCACTTGACGGTGGTAATAATCGACAAAGGAGGGAATATGAATTTCATAGTTGGATGCTGATGAAAAATTATCTTGGTACTCCAGGGGGAACTCATAAATAATGTCTTTTCCATTGAAGGCATTAGGGCTTGGGACATCATTGAGTTTAAAAGCATTTCCAACGATAGCGTATTGGTTATCGAAATTTCGTTGGATAAAGTCATAAGCATCGGTAATGGAAAACATGCTAGAACCGCCGGTACCTGTTGGAGGAGTAGGGATGGTATTGCTTCGTTGAGCGAGGTCAGAGAAGTTGTCGGGGTATAAAATCAGGTTGGTAAAAACGAAGTTATAAGAAACCGGGGTTTCCAGAGGCGAGAAAAAGGTATCGACTGTTTGGGATTTGGAAGAAAGGAAGGTATAGTCCCAAACCTGATCTGCACCGGTTTGAGTAAGAAGGTAATCGGTTTGATTTCCGCCACCTCCACCACCACCGCCTAAGGCAGAACTCAGCCTGAAAGTGTCGCCAACATTAGGCATATCGTTGGTAAGGATTGAAATTTGAGCCGATGATTGGAAGCTCAGAAAAACAATCAAAAAGAGAAAGGTAAGGGTAGAAGTTAAAATGCGCATTAGGGGGTTGCTGTTTTGAAATATTTGCGAAGGTAAAAAACACTGAGAATCAACATAACTAAAAAATAGATATACTCATTGCACCAAATAAGTCCGAGGGAAAGGTGGGCTACTTCGGATGCATACCAGGTGTAAAGAAAATAAAAGATAAGAGTAGTAATTTCAATGGCTAGGGTAATAAGTGTTTTACCCAGTCCGGAGACAATAGAAAGGATGTTATGAGCCAAAGCAAAGCAAAAAACAGAGCCTGAAATGATGTAGATAATTGGAATCGTATCGTCAATGACCGGGGAAATATTGGTAAAAAGTTTCATGAGTCCTTGCGGGTAGATTAAATTTAGAAATACCAACAAAGCGGTAATGCCCAAGCACATCCATACCACTTTTTTAGCAGTAGGAATTACTTCATTTAGTTTGTTTTGTCCAACCAGATTGCTGACAATGGTGTTAGTTACATTGCTAAAAGCGATGAGAGGCATCATGAGAACCATGTAAACATTTCGGGTGAGGTTAGAAATGGCGAGGGCACGTTCGCCCAGGTTTTCGACCATTAGGAAAAACACGAACCACGAGCCAACCGACATAAAGAATTGGATCATCATGGGTAAAGCAAGTTCGAGCACTTCCCAAAGAACACGAAGATTTAATCCGCTTCTTTTATCCAATCCATAGGTTTTAGAGTGTGCTGAAAAATAAGAATAGGTGAAGAAGATCAGGGCGCCAACCAATTCGCTAATTACGGAAGCTATGGCACTACCTGCAATTTCGAGGCGAGGGAAACCCCAATTTCCAAAGACCAGCAGGTAATTTAAAATAAGATTTAGAGAAGCAAAAGAACCGATGGCGATGGAAATAATTCTGGTTTTTCCGATTCCGGCATAATATCCTCTGAAAAGGGAAATGGCGAATGAAAAAGGCAGTCCCAATAAACGCAGGGTGATGAAAGTGGTGCAAGCTGCCAAAACTTCCTTTGAAGAAACAAATAGGGTAAGGAATTGTGGGGCAAACGGTACAAAAAACAGAAGCAGAATTAAGGAGAAACCCAGTTTAAAATAGGCGCTTTGCCAGAAAACTTTACCTATTTCAAGTAGTTTACCTTCCCCGTCCTTTCGGGCAATGACGATTTGCATACCTGCGCTGTATCCGTAACTAATCATCAGGAAGGTAGCCAGGAACAATCCACCGATTGCACTTGCTCCAAGAGCTACTTCGTTAAGACGGCCAAGGAATACGGTATCGGTGATATTGATCAGCATTTGACCCGCACCACCTAAGACCATTGGCCAGGCAATGTCCCAAATGCGTTTATTGGTATAGCTGATTTCTTTTTCCAAGTTGCAAAGGTAGAATTAAGGTTGAACGGGGTTAATAAAGAATGCAAAACCGGCTTAATAGCCATATTTTTCACCCCATAATTTTCGAAGCGCTTCTCTGGTTTCCCTTTCTCTAGCATTGTTTCCAGGTTGATAAAAGGAGGTACCGGCGATGGCTTCGGGTAAGAATTCCTGATTAACGAAATTGCCTTGATGGCTATGGGCGTATTCGTACTTGTTTCCATAGCCTAATTCCTTCATGAGTTTGGTAGGAGCATTTCGCAAATGCAGAGGAACCGGTAAATCACCACCTTGACGAACCAGGGCCAGGGCCTCATCGATTGCCAGGTAGGTTGAATTACTTTTGGGAGAGGTAGCGAGGTAAACGGCACATTGGCTAAGAATGATTCTGGCTTCGGGGTAACCAATTACGTTGACAGCTTGAAAGCAGTTGTTAGCAATCACCAAAGCAGTAGGATTGGCATTTCCGATATCTTCTGATGCTAAAATGAGCATTCTTCGGGCAATAAAAAGAGGGTCTTCCCCTCCTTCAATCATCCGGGCGAGGTAATATACCGCTGCAT
>JAIBAJ010000143.1 GCA_019695265.1 Bacteroidia bacterium
AACTCTGACAAATCCAAACTTGATACAAACAAATGAATCAATCTGACAGTGTTATCAGAACTAATAGCTTCCTCTAAACAAAAAACCTCCGTTTGGTTGGGATTGGAACGTTGAATAAATTTCATTCATAAATGTACTGAAAATCAATGAATTATGAAACAAAAATTGAACAAGTTATTAACAATCAGCAAGTTACAAAAAGGGGGACTTATTAGACAGACTGACGATAGAGGCAAGTAGCCCACAGGAGCACGCGGCGCTAGCCAAGTGCGACGAGGACTACAGCCGATAGCGTGACCCGAACGCCTTTATCGAATGTTGGGAAATTACCTGACTATTTTGGCGGAGGGGGCCCGCATACAAGGAATTATAAAATAGATTGCAACCGTTTTGATTTATCTTTTTCTGCAATTCCTAAAAAGTTCATAACCAGTAACTCTCCAGGTTCTTTCATGCCAGAAGGAGTGAAGAGTTAATCGAATTTCCGGTACTCCATCCCTTGTTTATTTGCAATCAAAATCCGATTGTATGGAAGAAAATATTTGAAATTAGCTAGTGGAATTGCTACCTACTTCATCTTAACTTATCAAAATACCAGCAACCTTATTTTTTTTCGCTGGCAATGGCCTTTTTAGCAAGCTCCATTCTTTTGGGCAATTGTAAGGAAAGAATGTGCCAAAACATTACAAAATCACTACCCAGACTCCACAAAGGATAGGTAAAAGTTGCAGGCTTGTTTTTCTCGAAAAAGAAATGACCGAACCAGGCAAAACCATAACCGGCCAAAGGCATAAACAATAAAATTCGAAATTGAGGGTCGCCTAAATAAATGGTGGTTAAAAATTCAACAAAAAATACCAAAACTAAAAAGGTACCAAAAAAATGTAAGCCTCTACAAATGGTATCACTGTGCTCGGTGAGGTAATAATTATAAAAACTCCAAAATGTTTTATATTTCTTTTCGGCCATGGTTTTCAAATTTCAACAAAAATAAAAAAATTAATTAGAAAAATTATCCTGCTCTCCATCTTCTACATCGGCATCCTTGGTTTTACTAAATGATTCCAGGATCGAAGTTAAAATTGATAAGACAATTGAAAAGAGTAAAGCGTACCAAAATCCATCCAATTCAAAACCATCGACCAAATAATCGCCTAATAAAAGTATTAAGGCATTGATAACCAGTAGAAATAATCCAAAACTAAACAAGGTGAATGGTATGGTTAGGGCAATTAAAATTGGCTTGATAAATACATTCAAAAACGACAAAACCAATGCCAATAATAAAGCAGTGGTGTAGTTGCTTAGGTGCACTCCGGGCAGAATGTGTGCACATACCATCACTGCAATACTGGAGACTATAATCTTGATAAAAAGGTTTTTCCACATGATTTGCAAAAATATTTAACAATTCTTATCCAAGGAAATCAAAGCCTCACTAATTTTGCACCCGTTTTTTGTTCAAAAAGTTGGGGCAACTTTCCCCAAAAGCAATGGGTTCAACCTCGCACAAACATGTAAGCAAGTTTACGCTAGCCGGTGCATTAATTACCTTAGGAATTGTTTTTGGAGATATTGGTACATCTCCTCTTTACGTAATGAGCGCCATTATTGGCAAAAGTGTAATTTCCCCGGAACTGGTTCTTGGTGGTATTTCTTGTGTCTTTTGGACGCTTACCATTCAAACGACGTTTAAATACGTATTTCTAACCCTCAATGCTGATAACAATGGTGAAGGTGGAATTTTTGCCCTCTATGCTTTAGTTAGGCGAAGAGCTAAATGGTTAACCATTCCGGCAGTTATTGGTGGTTGTGCTCTTTTGGCAGATGGAATTATTACTCCTTCCATCTCTGTTACTTCTGCTGTAGAAGGTTTTAAAATTCATCAACCCAATGTACCTGTCATCCCTATCGTTTTAGCTATTTTAACCCTTTTATTCTTGTTCCAACGCATGGGAACCACCATTGTTGGTAAGTACTTTGGTTATATTATGTTGGTTTGGTTCGTTGTATTAGGTTGGTTGGGTGTTAGACAAATAATCGATTTTCCTAGCGTTTTTAAAGCACTTAGTCCATTTTATGCCATCAATCTTTTGGTTAATTATCCGGGTGGATTTTGGCTTCTTGGTGCAGTTTTTCTTTGTACCACCGGTGCTGAGGCCTTGTATTCAGACCTTGGTCACTGTGGAAGAAAAAACATTCAAATTTCCTGGATTTTTGTTAAAATTACTTTAATCCTAAATTACTTCGGGCAAGGTGCTTGGTTACTTTCCATGCAAGGTCAAACCCTCGATGGCAGAAATCCTTTTTATTACATCATGCCATCCTGGTTTTTGATTCCCGGTATTCTTTTGGCAACCTTTGCTGCAATCATCGCTAGCCAGGCATTAATATCAGGAAGTTATACCCTTATTTCGGAGGCTGTTCGTCTCAATCTTTGGCCTCGGGTTAGCATCGTTTATCCAACCGCTGAACGTGGTCAATTGTATATTCCAAGCGTAAATTGGCTTCTATTCGTGGGATGTATCTTTATTGTTTGGCATTTTGAAGAAGCTTCTAAAATGGAAGCTGCCTATGGAATTGCTATTACCTTAGCCATGCTTAGCACAACCACCTTATTGCACAATTACTTGTTCCGTCACCGATGGAATTTGGTCATACTTAGTGCAGTTATTGGTTTGTTTTTTACTGTTGAGTTTGGTTTCCTTCTCGCCAATACAGCCAAATTGTTGCACGGTGGTTTTGTTGCAGTTCTATTGGGTGGATTGCTATTTATGATTATGTATGTGTGGTTTAATGCCAGAAAAATTAAAAACCAATATACCGAATTCGTTAAAATTAATCCTCACCTGGAAACTATTAAGGACCTAAGCGAAGACGAATCGGTTCCAAAATATGCAACCAACCTTGTTTACCTGACCAGCGCCGACCATGTGCAGGACGTGGAATCGAAAGTCCTTTATTCCATATTAAAAAAACAACCCAAAAGGGCCGATATCTATTGGTTGGTGCACGTAGATTGGAAAGATTCTCCGCATACCTTGGAATATTCCGTAGAAGAATTATTGCCGGGTAAGGTTTTTAAAGTCGATTTTCACATTGGTTTTCGCATCGAGCCCAAAATCAACCTGTACCTCCGTCAAGTAATTGAAGAAATGGCTTGCAATCAGGAAGTTGACCTGTTGAGCCGATACCCTTCCTTACGCAAAAACAACATCATGGGCGATTTCCGATTTATCGTTATCGAAAGGATTTTGAACTATGATTACGACCTGGGAGTAATCGATGAGTTTGTTATGCAGATTTATTCCATTATCAACAAATTTGCCCTTAGCGACCAAAAAGCATTTGGTCTCGACTCCAGCAATGTGGCAGTAGAAATGGTTCCCCTAATCCTGCAAGGTAAAAACGAAAATAAACTGAAGCGGATTTAAAACCTTAGGTTTTGCAGTCCTTATTTATCTTGCCGAAGCTCTTTGTAATCGGTCATTTACCGCCGCGCCTAACCCATGCTCCGGAAGAGGCTGTGCCAAAATTACATCCAAACTCATA
This sequence comes from Bacteroidia bacterium, assembly GCA_019695265.1. NCBI lineage: Bacteria > Pseudomonadati > Bacteroidota > Bacteroidia > Bacteroidia bacterium. Next base: position 3,553 of record JAIBAJ010000143.1, read on the forward strand.
CCATCCAGTTCTCGCATCACCCAAAAAATTGTGGCGCCTGCCTCAAAAGTGCTTCCCTGCTCTGATAAATTCAGCACAACATGCTCCTTCTTCCATTCCACCGGAAGATCACCAAAACCAATAATTCCAATTCGTTTTCCCTTATTCTGCTCCATAAGAATTGGAAGTTGACCCAAAATCAAAGGCGTGCGGGGAGCATAATGTGAGGTAAGTTGTCCCGGACTTTTAGGATTAGACGATTGATTGACTTCCAATTCAATATCTCCAGCTACTTCCCTTAATTGTTCCAATGAAAGTCCACCAAGTCTAAGTACCTTGATCCGTCCTTGTTCAAACGCAACAACCGTACTTTCTATGCCAACCATACAAGGTCCGCCATCCAAAATGTAGGGCAAAAAACCATTTAACTGATCATACACATGCCGGGCCGTAACCGGACTAATATAACCGGATGGATTTGCACTCGGTGCCGCTAATGGGAAGTCTATTTTATGGAGCAATTCTAAGGTTAGAGGATGGTTCGGTATTCGCAAGGCAACCGAATTTCCGCCACCGGTTGTATGATCCGGAACAATAGTCTTTTTAGGCAAAACAAAGGTTAGTGGTCCGGGAGCAAACGCTTTTGCAAGTTGAAAGCATTTTTCCGGAATCCACTCTGCATAACGCTCAAAATGCGAAACATCCGCAACATGAACAATTAATGGATTAAACAAAGGCCTGTTTTTAACCTGAAAAATCTTTTGAACTGCCTTTTCATCCAAAGCATTGGCAGCCAATCCATAAACCGTCTCCGTAGGTATTCCAACCAATTCTCCTTGCTGCAAAAAAGACGCTGCATCTTGCAACGACTGTCCAATTCGGGTAATCACGTGGCAAAAATAAGCATTCCGGCCTGCCTTGCCAATTTCCACCTAAAATAGGTTTTAATGATGTCGAAATGGTTATTTTTTGAGATTTGGCGGGCCCCCTCCGCTACCGACCAAGTGCATTTCCCTAAGCGGGTTGCAATGCGTCGGGTCAGGCTATCGCTAATACTCCCAGGCCCCAACGCCTAAAGCCATTCCGCCTGGGCGGTATCACGCTCTATCCTTGCCCGGACACAACCCCAAAGGGAAGTGCTTAGTCCGGCCATTTTTGCCAACCGGAGTTTATTTTTTAGAGCTGTTTCTAAATTCAGTTTGGTTACCAAAAATGTTATTCCCAATTTTGCAAACCAGAAAATGACATTTTGAAAAACAACCGAAGACCCAAAACAGGCTTACTGCTTTTAAACCTAGGAACACCTGATTCGCCCGAAGTGGCTGATGTTAGGAGGTATTTAGGACAATTTCTTAATGATCCCAGAGTAATTGATATTCCCTGGTTAGCTAGGAAAATTCTGGTTAACTTGATTATAGTTCCCTTCCGGGCCCCTAAATCAGCCAAAATTTATAAAGAGCTATGGACTGAAAAAGGTTCGCCATTGCTTATTTACGGTAATAGTTTAAAAGAAAAAGTACAAAAAAGAGTAGGAGAGGAGGTAGTAGTAGAGTTGGCCATGCGTTACCAACAACCATCTATCAGGAATGTTTTGGAAAAAATGCGGAAAATGAACCTCGACCGTATTGTAGTTTTTCCATTGTTTCCGCAATACGCCAGCAGCAGCACAGGTTCGGCATTGCAAGAAGTAATGGAGGTGATTAAAGAATGGTGGGTTATTCCGGAATTAAAACTTTTTAGCCAATATTTCGATAATCCAATGTATTTGGATGCAGTAGCCGAAACCGGCCGAGAATTTCCACATGAAAACTACGATCATGTTATTTTCAGTTACCATGGTTTACCGGAACGTCAGGTAGATAAAGTATACGAAGATCGCCAGTGCAGTAACCACCATTGCGACGAGCAATTGGACAACGAGAATTATTATTGTTACAAAGCCGGATGTTATTACACCACCAATGAGATTGTTAAAAGGTTGCAAATACCGGAAGGCAAATACACCGTAAGTTTCCAATCGAGGTTAGACGATAAATGGTTAAAACCCTACTCCGATGAGGTGGTAAGGCAACTGGCCGAAAAAGGAGCCAAAAATATTTTGGTATTCTCACCTGCATTTACAGCCGATTGTCTGGAAACTACCATTGAAATTGGGCATGAATACCAAGATATTTTCACCAAAGCCGGTGGACAAAAAGTGCAATTAGTGCCTAGTTTAAACGATAGAGACCAATGGGTGGAAACGATTGTAAACTTGGTATTTGGAAATAAAAACGGTTAGATTGGAAGGGTTGAATACGTAAGGCGATTTTTCAATTGATTAAAGCCTTTGTACTCTCGGAATTTTGGTAATTGAACCGAATGGTTGGAGTTCGGTCGGGCAGGGATAGAAGTGGATAGCCCACAGGAGGCCGTGGCTTTAGCCCGGGCGACGAGGACTAGGAACGGATAGCCCGGCGATTTAGCCCATTGGCTCACCATGGTTTCATGTAAATGTTAGGGGCTAAAGCGGCCCGCATAAAACAAAAAAAAACAGGAAATTCTAAAACTGAAACTCCGGGAAACGCGATTGCAACTCTTGCATTTTTGCAGTATATTTAGCAAGAAAAGCTTGGTGGGCCTGGGAATTCGGATTTCGAGGTTTATGCTGAAAGGCCCGATTGATCTCCTCTACATCAGCCATTATTTTTCGGTGAGCCGGATCTATCAGTGTTTCTTGAAGGATTTCCCATACATACCGAGTAGCCTGATGGTTGGGATGAAGCATATCTTCGGCAAAAAAACGGTAGTCGCGGAGTTCGTCCATCACAATTTCGTAAGCCGGGAAGTAATACAAGTCGGGTCTTAGCTGCCTCAACTGCTGAATTGCAACAAACAATAAGCTTTTGCTAAGGGTATTTTCTTCAATACCGAAAGCGAAATAACGAACCGGGCTAACCGTAAGAACAACTTGGATTTTGGGGTTCAACTTTCTAATTTCAGCAATGGCCTGATCGAGAGCCAGTACTATTTCCGAAACCTCTAACATTCGTTTGTTAAATCGGGATCTAGGCAA
>JAIBAJ010000144.1 GCA_019695265.1 Bacteroidia bacterium
TTTTAAAAGTCATCTTTTTTAAAATTAAAGTTGACTTTTATCTACGGAATATGCTTATTTTTAGGTCGTGAATAGTCTAAAGGGGCTAGCGAAGCTTTTGTTCAACACGGTGCAAATGCCATAAGCGTTTTTGGGCTTTTAATTAACTTTTATTTGTTGCCTAAGTTTTGGGCTTCGATTGAACTTTTATCTGTAAATTCGCTTATGGTTCCTTACCGAAACCGTTAGTCAGAATTATAGAATGAAGAACATCTTAGTAGCCATTGCACTTTTTTCACTAATAAGCTGCAGAACTATACAAGATTCTATCAATGACAGTATGCAAACGATGGCCTTGGCAATAATTCCAGACTCATGCGACATACAATTGATTGTTGAGGTAAGCGAATATCGTTTACTCCACTCTTCCCTTCCAGACAGTATAGCCATTAGACAAATTCACTCGGAAATAGCCCCTCCTTGCCAACAAACTATTAAAAATATTAAGACTATAATATACAACAAAGATTCAATGGACATCTCCTTGACCAAGATATTTATGGATACTACTCTGCAATCACAGCAAATGAAAAAAGGTTATAGATTAATATTTAGTGAGGATTCCCTTCGATATATGCGATTGCTTCACTTCAAATCACCACATTATCACTCTGAATTATTTCCATCTCAGAAAAATAACTACCACTAACATATAAGGGCTTAACCGAAGTGCAGCGCAGCGGAACTATTCTCATGAAGGCAAGAGTAATTTCGTTCCTTAATTTTACGAAACTGTGTCGAAGATTCCGACATGCTTCGAAACCTCAGTCTGAAACATGGCAAGTTTTAAACCCAAATGGGGATTCTGATTTTTTTCTGTTCACTTAGCTTTTGAACCACCCGCTGCCTGATCAAAACAATACCGTTGGGGTTTGCACCCTCGGGCAACGATAGAGGCAAGTAGCCCACAGGAGCACGCGGCGCTAGCCAAGTGCGACGAGGACTACAGCCGATAGCGTGACCTGAACGCCCCCCAACCGTAACCTGGATTACTTGCAAAAACCCGGTTGGGCGGAAGGGGCCCGCCAAAACAATCAACAAATAAATTACCGAATTACGGTTTGACTTCTGTCGGGACCTAAACTAACCAAAGAAATAGGAGTTTTGGTGCGCTCCTCAATGAAACGGATGTATTGGCTGAGTTCGTCGGGGAAAAATTCTTCGGAGGTAATACCGGTTAAATCACTCATCCACCCCTTCACAGGCTGGTAAACCGGATTGATGTCGGCAGTGTTCATATCAAACGGTATTCCGGCCTGGTTAACTCCATTTACGCAATATTCAGTGCATATTTGTAAGGTTTCAAAACCACTTAAAACATCGGCCTTCATCATCAATAATTGGGTTACCCCGTTGATCATAATAGCATAGTTCAAAGAAGGTAAATCTAACCAACCACAACGGCGCGGACGTCCGGTAGTACTTCCAAACTCACGTCCTTTGGCACGAATGGCTTCACCGGTTTCATTCAACAACTCGGTAGGGAAAGGACCACTTCCGACACGGGTACTGTAAGCCTTAAAAATTCCATAAACTTCACCAATTTTATTGGGAGCAATGCCAAGTCCGGTGCAGGCTCCGGCACAAACGGTGTTGGAAGAAGTAACAAATGGATAGGTTCCAAAGTCGATATCCAACAGACTACCCTGGGCACCTTCAGCCAAAATTTTACGACCTTGACTTAACCAATGGTTAATTTCGTACTCGCTGTTAATGACCTTTAATTTTCTGATTTCATCCAGGGAATTCATCCAGGTATCGAGTAAGGAGCTGAGTTCGGTATAATCGAACTGATGGAAATCCAGAATTTGCTTGTGCTTTTCGAGAAGAAAGTCTACTTTTTTTTCAAAATCCTTTTCAAAGATATCGCCAACCCGAATTCCGTTTCTACCGGTTTTATCCATATAGGTTGGACCAATTCCTTTGAGTGTTGAACCGATTTTTGCTGTTCCTTTGGCAGCTTCTGCCGCAGCGTCTAACATGCGGTGAGAAGGCAAAATCAGGTGGGCCCGGGTAGAAATTTGAAGGCGATCGCTTACATCGAGTCCTTGCTCATTCAGGCCTGAAATTTCTTTTTTGAAAATGACCGGATCTATAACAACCCCGTTACCAACCACATTAACAATTCCATCTCTGAAAATGCCGGAAGGAATGGTATGAAGAACGTGTTTACGACCATTAAACTCCAGGGTATGGCCGGCATTGGGTCCCCCTTGAAACCTGGCAACCACATCGTATTTGGGCGTGATTACATCTACAATTTTTCCTTTTCCTTCGTCGCCCCATTGCAAACCAAGTAAAACATCAACCTTGCTCATGTTATTTTTCAAAAATAAGTGCCGAAATTACGATGAAGAAACCTTGGGATTAGCTTCAATAGCTAAGGTTTATGGACATGTTATAAACAAAATCAGGGCAAAAATCCATCATTTCCTTGTAAACCACCGGTATGCAAGGCTAAAATTTTGGTTCCCGGCTTCCACCTACCCTTTTTAAGTTCTTCGGTTAGTGCGAAAAAAAGCTTGGCAGTATATACCCAATCGAGCGGGATTCCGGTTTGATTTTCAAATTCAGGTTTAAACTTTTTTAGGCTCTCATCCACTTTGGCATAGCCATTACCTGCGTATTGGTGTACTATCTCCCAATCGGCCTGCCTTCCTAAAATCATGGTCTCAACATACTTTTCCAGACTACCACCGTCCTTTAGAACCGAAACGCCCAAGGCCTTCTGCCCGGGCTTTAAACCCAGAATTAAACCGGCTAAGGTTGTTGCTGTTCCACAGGCTGTTGCAACCCAATCAAATGGAGAGCTTATTTCAGTAAGTATTTCGCTGCAACCTTGTACTCCAAAAGAATTGGCACCACCCTCCGGAACCAAGTAAAATTCACCAAACCTATTTTCTAAATCTTCTATGAAACCCAAATTCAGGCGACTGTCAAACTCGGACTTACTCACAAAATGCAGCTTCATACCACAGGATTGAGCAAACTCCAGGGTTGAACTTAATTGCGGAAAATAATTTCCCCTAATAATTCCGATAGACCTGAAACCTAAGAGTTGGCATGCTTTAGCAGTGGCGTAAAGGTGGTTAGAGTAAGGTCCACCAAAGGTAAGTATGGTGGTTTTACCTTGTAATTCAGCTTCTCTGATATTATAAACCAATTTGCGCCATTTATTTCCGGACACTTCTGGATGAATTAAATCGTCGCGCTTAACGCTCAATTCCACTCCATATTTTTTAAACAATGGGTGAGAAACCTGTTGAAGAGGAGAAGGCAGTTGAAAAGAAGTAGAAATAGAAATTGACATTTACCTTTGCAAAGAAATATGTTACCTCCCAAATACCGAAATTTAACTGAAGAAGATTTTTATACCACAGCGGAAGGCTATTTGGTATTCACAGAAACCTATCATTTAAAACGAGGTTATTGCTGTCAGAGTGGATGTAAACATTGCCCGTACGGTTACGACAAGGCAACAGGGAGAATAATTAAGAAGAAGAAGCCGGAATAAAGGAAACGATCATTCCTGGCCAATCCATTCTAACGGTCAAAAAAGTAGGCCAATTGAAAACCCAAAGGTTGATCGACGATGGTAGTTTTATAGTCCGGATTTATTTTAACGAAGCAAGCCAAGGAAAATTCGCGATAAGCCAGGGTTGCTCCCAAGGTAAAATGTGGTATTCCACCCTTGGATTTAGGGGAATGAGAATACCCGCCACGAACAGCCCAAAACCATTTTTTATCGACCTTTTGATGCAATTCTAATCCTAGCAGGTGATTGATTTCAGCTAATTCTTCTTTAAATCCAAAAGGAGCATCCGCAAAGGATTGAAAGGTACCGACAAAGGAAGAAACATTGTTGTCTTTGCCCTTTATTATTGTGGAGCCATTTCGTAGAGGAGGAGTTGGTACCAGCCATTTGTTTAACTCATACCCAACAACCAAATGCAGGGAATTGGGTAAATCCTTACCTAACAGGCAAAGGTTTGCTCCCAACCTAAAATTTTGCGGTAAAAAGGCTTTTGAAACCGACAAATTAGGTATGCCAACTTTGGGGCCCATGTTTTGAAGCATGATTCCAATTCCCCAGCTCAGCCTATTGCCATTGGGAAGAGATTTGTTATCGCTCCAGTTGATACCCCAATCTGTAGCAATACCTTGAGCAACAATATCCTTACCGTTAACTTTAAAACCAACACCATAGTTGGTGTAAAAATATTTTAAACCAAGTCCGACTTTGCATCTGGAAGTTATTTGCCTGGCATACCTAATTCCAACCGAATAGTTCCTGGAATAATACTTATTCAAAGTACTGGTAACTGAATCATATTGGGCAATATATCCAAATCCATAGTAGTTGAAATCCAATGCTAAACCTTGCAGGGAATCGAAACCATGAGATACGGCTCCCGATAGGTAAGTTAAATCCAAATCATTATTGAATAGGCTGGTTTTGGTAAATGAGTTATTTATTCTGGCATACCAATATTTTTTCTTTTTAGCAAGCAAAGCCGGGTTATGACTAATTCCTTGCATAGACATAGGATTAGAGGAAACCATTCCTAATCCGGCCATACCATTGGATTCAATATCATTCGGATGACTTAAAAAATCCTCTGTAAAACGAATATAATTGTAGGCAGATGATTGGGCTTTAGAAAAATAACATCTCCCTCCTACCAAACCAATAAGTAATATCCATATTCGTGTGTTTGGTACTTGAAAAAAAACCAACCAATTTATATTTTCAAACCAATTTGGAAACAATTCCTTCAAAGTACAAAGTATGATTAAAGACTTTTGGCTTTATTCCAATAAATATCCATTTCAGCCAGACTCATTTCAGTAAGCTCCTTTCCGTCTTTTTTAGATTCGGCTTCCAAGTAATTAAAACGTTTAATAAATTTCTTATTGGTTCTTTCCAACGCACTTTCCGGATCAAGGTTCAAAAAGCGAGCATAGTTGATCATTGAAAACAACACATCGCCCAATTCATCTTCCAGCTTTTCTTTTGGACTATTATTTTCTATTTCAACTTTCAATTCTGCCAATTCTTCGTTTACCTTATCCCAAACCTGGCTTTTATCTTCCCAGTCAAAACCAACGGCTCTGGCCTTTTCCTGAATACGAGTTGCCTTTACCATGGCAGGTAGCGATTTTGGCACACCTGCCAGAATCGATTTATTACCTTCTTTAAGTTTAAGCTTCTCCCAATTTTCTTTAACCTGATCTTCATTATCCACCTTCACTTCCCCGTATATGTGCGGATGCCTGTGAATTAACTTTTGGCAGAGCGAATCAATCGAATCTGCCATGGTAAATTCACCTTGTTCTCTTCCTATTCTGGCATAGAATACCAAGTGAAGCAGGATATCTCCTAGTTCTTTTTTGATATTCTCGTAATCCTTATCGAGAATTGCGTCTGCCAATTCATATGTTTCTTCAATGGTTAATGGACGCAATGTTTCAATGGTTTGCTTTTTATCCCAAGGACACTTCTCCCTGAGCTCATCCATAATAATTAACAATCGCTCAAACTGTTCCTTTTCACGCGAATAATCCATACTGTTTCTACTTAATTAATTGAACATAACCTTTAAATTCCAGATCCCTTACCTTGGCCACGTAGAAATAAGTTCCTTCCATAGCAAAGTTCCCGGCCTTGGTTCTTCCATCCCAACAATGACCTTCCCTATAACTTTCAAAAATCAATTCACCCCAACGGTTGTATACATATAATAGAAAGCAATTTTCAAACCAACCTGCTACCTCCGGCCTAAAACAATCATTGGTTCCATCGTTATTCGGAGAAAACACATTGGGAACCATGGCCATTAAACTATCATCAAAAACGACATTGCTGGAATCAATGGTTAAGGTATCATTGCAACCATTGGAAGCCACCGCAATCAAGGTTATTTCCCTGCCATTTCCATAAGGCAAAAACAAAACGGGATTGTAAAGTTCGCTCCACTTTAATGAATCCCCCCAAGACCAGAGATAAGAATTGGCATTGGTAGAATTATTAAAGGTTCTAACCACTAAACTATCACAACCGGGCATATACTTAACCGTGAAATTAGCATTGGCAGATGGCAAAACATTCACTGAAATTTGTCCGTTAGTGATACATCCTGCCAGGGTATTTGTGGCAGTTACTGTATAAGTTATTGAAGAATTAGGGAATAACAAGGCCGTATCTAACCCACCTCCTACTCCGGTGGTTGGATCCCAGGTGAATGTAGTTCCGGGAGGAAGTGGAAATTCAATGGTATCGCCTTGGCAAATGGTGGTATCACCTTCTATTTGCAAACTAAACACATTTACTTCCATGGTATCTGCATCGGAACAACCGTTGTTATCTGTAACAGTGACTATATATTCTGTTGATACCACCGGGAATGCCATTGGATTAGATATAAACG